>JACVJB010000250.1 GCA_015711775.1 Actinomycetota bacterium
ATTTTCTCATCAGAAAATCCGGGTGATGTATATATAGTAATAAGGTGCGTCAGCCTTCCGTTTTTTACGCCGGCTTCTTCATGAAGTTCTCTTTCAGCGCATACAATCGGAGCCTCTTCTGTGTCAAGCTTTCCCGCAGGAATTTCAATAAGTATCCTTTCAATTGGGTACCTGTACTGCTTCACAAGTATAATTTCCTTATTCTTATTTACCGGCACCACTGCAACAGCTCCCGGATGGGTAACTTTTTCACGCGTTGCGATTTTTCCGTTGGGCAGCATTACCTCATCAAAATACAGCTTCAGTATACTGCCTTCAAACATAAGGCTTGATTTTATTTTCTTTTCTGTAAGCCTGCTTTCGCCGTTATTTCCTGCTATTTCAGTCATTTTTATAATAATTCCTTTCACTTTGCCAAAAAGTTATAAACATGATAAAAAAAAGAACAATCCTCTTATTTTCTGACATCTAAAGTACATATTTCAAGTATAAGAGCTGTAAGCCTTTCAAGCTGCCTTACCTTTACATATTCCTTATTTGTGTGCACATTTTCCATACCAGCGGAAAGGTTTACAGCCATTTTGCCCTTCGCATTAAAAATATTTATATCGCTTCCGCCCCCGGTGGATACAATTTTTGGTCTTATTCCCATATTTATCAGCGCCTTTTTTGCAATCTGCATGCTTATTTCATTTTCATCTATTTTAAACCCGTCATATTCCCTCTCAATTTTAATATCAGCTTTTGCCCTGCAGTTCAGCGCTGCAGCGTTGAAAGTACCTTTTATATGATCTGATATTTTATCAAGTTTTTCTAAACTCAGACTTCTTGCTTCTGCTGTAACATTTGTTTTTTCAGGAACAATATTAATTGCTGAACCGCCGCTTATTAATCCTATATTGTATGTAGTGGCGCTGTCTACCCTTCCCGGATTTAAAGCTGCTATGGCATCTGCTGCCGCCTTTATTGAATTTACCCCTTTTTCGGGCTCAATCCCGGAATGAGCGGCTCGCCCTTTAATTGTTATCCTGAAATTATTGTGATAGGGCGCTTCATTAAATATTGTTCCGATATCACCCTCACCGTCAAAAAAGAAACCGTATTTTGCTTTAATATCCTTAAGATTTAGATATCTTGCGCCAAGTACTGCTACTTCCTCAGCAATTGTAAATATAAGGTATATGTCGCCTGTACTTATTTTCTTTTCTTTGATTACACTTAGAGCTTCAAGTATTGCTGCAATGGCAACCTTGTCGTCCCCTCCTAAAATACAATTTTTATCTTCATTTACTATCCTGCCGTTTTTTACTGCAGGAACAATATCGCCATTCAGACAGACTGTGTCTACATGGGCGCCTAAAAATAACGGCAGCCTGTCTTTTAAATCCCCCTTTAAATATCCTGTAAGATTGCCCGTGTTGCTGCCAAATTTTATACCGGCACTGTCGACTTTTATGCTGATTTCCAGTTCTTCGAGTATTTTTGATATATAGTTAATAATGTCCTTTTCATATTTTGAAGGACTTTTAATTTTTAAAAGTTTAATAAAATTCCCAAGCAGCCTCTGTTTGTCTATCAGCCTCAAAAAGGCGCTTTCTTTATTTTTCATTGTTATTCCTTTTGTTTATTTTATTTACAGTAATTGTTCCGCCAATGCCTGCTGCAAAAAGCACAACTGAAGCTATAAGGGAAGATATAACAATACTGAAGAAAAAATCATAAAAAAAACCGAATGGGAAAATGGTTATTATCAGCGACCCCTCAGGAAATGCCCAGTTGCCCTGCGGAAAAAATATATAATGAAAATTTTCAAAAAGGTGTGAAAAATTACTGGCAAGCACAAATATTGCGACAAGAAGAACAATCACAAATACTGAAGATGCTATCATAATTATGCTTAAATTTTTTATAAATGCAGTCCAGATTTTTTCTATGAGAAGAAGTGTAAATAAAATAAGCAGTATGGAGCTTACGTAAAACGCCAGCAGTATTCTTGACAGAAGAATTCTCACATCATTTAAATGGCTGATCTCACTGCTGTTAAAATACTGCATACCTCCTTTTAATTCGAACTTTTCAAATGGCGCTCCTGACTTGAAAAAAGCAAATACGCTTTCAGTAAGTTTTTTCGCATCCTGCCTGTCGATTAACTCATAAACGCCGTTTTTTTCATAAAGACTATTGTAAAAACTAAAATTATATAAATTATATGCAAGCGGGGAAAAAAATATTACAATAACAAGAAAAAGTGAACACAGTGCCACAAATGCTTTTTTGATTTTATTGTTTCTTATCATCTTGCCTGTTTTATCCTTTTATTTCTGTAAGATATGGCTGCTGCAATAAATTCCCTGAAAAGCGGATGGGGCCTGTCGGGCCTTGATTTAAATTCAGGGTGAAACTGTACCCCCGTAAACCAGGGATGATCCTTGACTTCAATAATTTCAGTAAGATTTTTATCAGGATAAATACCTGTTGTTATCATACCGGCGTCACTTAACATCTGCCTGTAATCATTATTAAGTTCATATCTGTGCCTGTGTCTTTCATATATAACTTTTTCACAGTACGCCTTTAAGGCTAGTGAGCCTGCCTCAATATTACACTGATAGCTTCCAAGCCTCATGGTACCGCCTTTGCCCTCAATTTCTTTCTGTTCAGGCAATAAGTCTATCACAGGGTATGCCGTATTTTCATCAAATTCAGAACTGTTTGCACCCTGCAGCCCAAGCACATTTCTTGCATACTCTATTACTGCGCACTGCATGCCAAGACATATTCCAAAATAAGGACAGTTATTTTCCCTTGCATACCTTATCGCGCTTATTTTGCCGTTTATCCCTCTTATGCCAAACCCTCCCGGAACAAGTATTGCATCAACAGAATCAAGCGCCTCACTGCATCTATCATAGTCCACAAGGTCTTCGGAATTTATCC
>JACVJB010000251.1 GCA_015711775.1 Actinomycetota bacterium
CAACTATTGGCAAAGGCGCAAGGAGCGACAGCCTGAAAAAACTTTTGGTAAAATATGGGGCAATTTATTTTATTGCCCCGGGAGGAGTTGCTGCATACCTGGCGCAGAAAGTTAAAAAAATAAGCGTTGCAGCCTATGATGACCTTGGTCCGGAAGCAATATTTAAAATAGAGGTAAAGGGCCTGCCCTTATTTGTGGCATATGACATGCAAGGCGGCGACATTTTTAAATCCTTTCCCCTGCCCGCCTTGTGGAGTGGCACCCGAAAAATATCGAGAGAGGAAGAGTTGCCATATGACAGGGGGCAAATTCAATATTGCAGGCAAGAGCCGTAGTTTTACCTCCAAGGCCCTGCGGACCTATGCCGGTACTGTTAACAGCCTTCATGATTAAATTTTCGAGATGCGCATATCTTATATCCTCATTTCTTATTTTAAGATTACGAAATGCCGCTTTTCTTGCAAGTTTTGGAACCTCAGATGCAGTTGCGCCGATGCCTAAACCTATTATTACAGGCGGGCATGCCTTTGTAACATCGGATTTTACAAGCTGCACAACTTTATCCCTTATATCATCCTCGCCGCATGAAGTATTGAGCATAAAAAGCCAGGAACAGTTTTCACTTCCCCCGCCTTTTAAATTTACTTCAATATAAAGGCCTGGATTTTCTGACAAACTTAAATTTAATATGGCTGGAAGGTTATTGTTCGTGTTTTTGCGCTCATACAGAGGATCTGACACTATTGATGTGCGAAGATAATACTTTTTATAAATTTCCGATACTGTTGCACTTACTGCACCTGATATAAAACTATTATTTTGTCCTGGAAATTTTTTCAGGGAAGTCTTTTGTTCATCATTATCCGGCATAATGCATACATCAGGTCCCATTTCAATATTCACATAAACCGTGCCGCAATCCTGACACAGTGGTAGCTTCTGCATATCGGCAATCCCTGCGTTTTCAATTATCATATCAAGTATGCTTTGCGCAGGCTGAGATGTCTCAATACGCCTGGCTGCCTTAACGGCATCCAGTATATCATCAGGCAGTTCAAAACTTGCTTTAATCAGCAGGCTCTTCAACCTGTTCTTTATTTCTGTTATTTTTATATTTCTCATCTTTACCCGGGCAATCACCATTTATGCATAATTCCCAGGGCTTCCTGCCCTTTGTTATTATTTTTACAACAGGATAACCGCAGTGCTTGCACAAATCCTTCGTGGTAAGAAGAAGTCCGGACTGCGGAAGCGAGAATGTCTTTGTGCACTGAGGGTATGCGCTGCATCCGACAAATCTTTTTTTT
The DNA here is from genome assembly GCA_015711775.1 of Actinomycetota bacterium. Taxonomy (GTDB): domain Bacteria; phylum Actinomycetota; class Humimicrobiia; order Humimicrobiales; family Humimicrobiaceae; genus VGAZ01. Next base: position 1,308 of record JACVJB010000251.1, read on the forward strand.
GTTTTTCTTGAGGTTCTAACTATTAAATTACCGCTGCAGGCCTCATCCACACACTTACTGACTATAAGGTCCTCTTTTACCGCTTTTTTTATTTCCTGCGATATCTCAGCCCTGTCATTTTGCAGTTTAGCCATCACATCTTTGAGCATTTTTTTTGATTTTTCTACAACTTCTTCTCTTGTCTCATCGCCCTGGGCTATGCCGTCCATATCGCTTTCAAGCTCTGATGTCATATCTGGCGTGGATATTCTTTCAGCATGCTTCTTAAGTACCTTTACTACTGCAATAGCTTTTTCAGAAGGTATGAGGGGATTTCCTTTTACATAACCCCTTGTTATAAGGCTCTGGATTATTGAATGCCTGGTTGCTTTTGTGCCAAGACCCAGCTCCTCCATTTTTTCAACAAGCCTGCCCTGGGTATATCTTGCAGGAGGTTTTGTTTCTTTGTCGGCAAGCTGCCTGTCAATTATTTTAATTTCCTGGCCCTCTTTGAGTTCTGGTATAAAAACATCCTCCTGTCTGTAATACGGGTAATGAGCTATCCAGTTCTTATCTATAACATTAGAACCGTTTGCTGTAAAAGTTTCACCGTTTATATCCATTGAAGCAGTTACACTTTTAATGCGGCCCGGTGGCAGCATAGTGCAAAGAAACCTTCTTGCGATAAGCTCATAAAGTTTCCATTCATCGTCTGAAAGATTGCTCTTTGCCGCTGCAGATGTTGCATATATCGGAGGATGATCCGTGGATCTCTTTTTACCTCTTGAAGCAACGATTTTATCCTGGGCAAGCACTGCTGCAGAAGCTTCTTTCAAGCCATCTGAGCCTCCAAGAATTTCTGCAAGCTTTTTTAAATCAATTGTATTGGGGTAAACCGTATTATCAGTTCTCGGATAGCTGATATAACCGTTCATATAGAGATTTTCAGCAGTATTTATGGTTTTTGCTGCTGTAAAGCCAATTGAATTTGCTGCAACAATAAGGCCGGTCGTATTAAAAGGCGCAGGCGGGGCAATGTTTCTTATTTTCTCCTCAACTGATTTTACGATTGCCCTGTCTCCTATTTTTGCAAATACTTTTTGCGCTTCCTCTTTTTTTAAAAATCTTTTTTTCTTATGCGACGCCTCAAATTCCTCACCTTTGTCTGTGGCAAGTTTCACTTTTACCACCCAATAAGGCTCGGGAACAAAAGCTGCAATCTCAAGCTCCCTGTCCACGATAAGCGTAAGTGTCGGCGACTGCACCCTTCCCACTGAGAGGAATTTATCCTTTACCTGGTATGACGCAAGTGAAATAAACCTTGTAAGCACAGCTCCCCAGATGAGGTCTATATCCTGCCTGGCCCTGCCTGCAAAAGCAAGATTTAAATCCATTTTGCCAGGACTTTCAAAAGCATTATTTATGTCTGTTTCAGTAATTGCAGAAAATCTTGCCCTTTTTATGCTTGAAAGTTTATTTTTTGCCTCTATTATCTGCCAGGCGTCATATCCAATCAGCTCGCCTTCCCTGTCATAGTCAGTTGCAATGATTATTTCCTCTGTTTTGTCAGCAACCTTGTTTAATGCCTGTACTATTTTTTTATTTATGGGTATTTTATCTATATTTGCATCAATAAGATCAACCG
>JACVJB010000252.1 GCA_015711775.1 Actinomycetota bacterium
TTTCTTTATAAGCATCCAACTCTAATGGTTAGTATTAGAACTATATCATAAATATAGAAATTCCTGCTTCATTGTCAATAACTGCATATTCAAAGATAACGAATCTTTTTTAAATATATGATAAAATATTTATATGAATCAGAAAAATCCCGATCAAAAAGAATACATAAAAATTATTAGAAAAATGTCTCCTGAAGACAGGCTTAAAAAGTGTTTTGAGCTAAATGATTTGACCAAGCAGCTTTTTCTTACCGGTTTAAGAAACAGGTTTCCGGATTATTAGGAAAAAGAAATTAAAGATATTTATTTAAAGAGAATTGATAAATGCCGCAACTTGAATTATTAGAAAACTGGGTGTATTTTCTTTGCTGGAAAAGATTACTTCAGAAATGGAAATATAAAACACTTAAATAGAAATCTGCCCCATCAATAAGCATGCTAAAATTACAAATGTTGGTTTTTTTAAGCAGTAATATATATTTATCCGCAGTACTTAATGAACCTGCCGTTTGGCACAACTGCTATTTTTAAATTACTATTTTCTTTAAGCTCTTCATTAATAAATTCCTGTATGTCATTTATCTTTTTAAACCCGATTTTTTCTGTAAGTTCTTTATTAAAAGAAGAGTACATTATTGCTCTTGCCCTGGTAAGAAGTTTTGCAACTGCCACTGCTTTATGTCCGCCAAGCACAAACTTCTGCCTGATTTTTTTAAAGAGCCCTTCAAAATCCTTAACGTCCTGCATCCACTGGCCAAACCTGTCCTCCCCGAATCCCTCTGCACATTCTGCAGCAAGAATTATAATGCCCCCGTCTTTCACAATATCCTTAACGCTTTCCAGGGCCTTTTGAGCCTGGTAAAGATTTATATCCTTTGGGTATCCGCCTGCAGAAGTGAGCACAATATCTGCTTTTGTATTTGCGCTTATTTCATAAATAGAGTCGTAAAGCTTAATTCCTTTTAAGAATGCCTCATTATTTTTTCCCGCAACGGCCCCTATTATTTTTTTATTATCATCAAGTATTACATTAAATATAAAATCTATTCCGGCTATCCTGCCTGCCTCTTCTATGTCTTTTCTTACAGGATTATTAATAAATTCCCCTGCTCGCGCCATGTCCTCAAGCATCATCGAGTGATTGGCGCACACAGAGTTATCAGAGCATACTCCTGGCATTATTGCTTTTGCGCCCCCTGAATACCCTGCAAAATAATGGTATTCAATATTTCCTGTTGCAATTATGAAGTCAGAGTCAGCAACTTCTTCAAATATTTCAACAGGCGTTCCATACGATGTGGTTCCAATAAGCCTGCACCTGTTTTTATCGAAGTCTATAAGCTTGCAACAGGTTGTGGCTTCCGGGCCCGCAAGTTTTACCTGTTCTTCATATGTATGAATCCTGTGTATTCCCAGCCCAAAGATAATTTTTATTGATTTAACTTTCGCCTTTTTTAACTCTTCAATAATATAGGGGAGAAACTTATATGAGGGGCAGGGCCTGGTAATGTCAGAAACAAGTATGCAGGCATTTTCTTTATTGCGCGCCTCTTCTGATAGCTTTCCCGAAGAAATACAGTTGTCCAGCGAATCTTTGATTATTTCGCTTTCACTCTTTGATTTGTCTTCTTTTTTTTCAGCGCATACAAATTCAACAACATTATCATCCGGAACAGCAATATTGATCTTTTCTTTCCCGTATGGAATTTCAAATTTCACTTAGTCCCCGTTCTTTGTGTTCTTTAAAATTAATAATATTATTAATGTATTTTTACAGGTTTTATTTTAACATATAAAAAACTGTGTACGAAGCAAAAAGAGCTATTATAATAGTATGCAGGGAAAAAAGAATAGTTTTTAAAATATCAACAAATAATTTGTTTTAAGAAGGTTTTAATATGAATAATAATATTGAGGATAAGCGTTATTTTTTAAAGGATTATATAAGGCTCGAGACTGATTTTTCATGCACTGAACAGAATATGGGTATTTCGCCGCCTCCGGTTGAAAAACCTTATAAGCAGGATAATATCAGGGTTGCACTACCCAAACCCGAAGGCTGGAAAGGCATAACCGATTGCAGCCTTATTTCAGCAATAGCCGGCAGGAAAAGCCACAGAAAGTACCTGCAGAAGCCGCTTAACCTGGAAGAACTTTCATTTCTTCTCTGGGCGACCCAGGGTGTTAGGAAAAATATTAAAAGTGTTGTTTTAAGAACCGTGCCCTCTGCAGGCAACAGGCATGCATTTGAAACATATTTATGTGTATTAAATGTAAATGGTCTTGAAAGCGGGATTTACAGGTATTTACCGCTTGAGCATGAGCTCTTATTTGAGTTTTCTGAAGCAGGCCTGGGAGAAAAAGTCAGTATTGCAGCTATGGGGCAGTATTTTGTAGGAAGCGCCCCTGTTGTTTTTATCTGGACGGCAATACCTTACCGCATGGAGTGGCGGTATGGAACAGCGGCACATAAAGTAATAGCCATTGATGCCGGGCACATTTGCCAGAATCTATATTTGGCATGCAGCGCTATAGGTGCAGGGACATGTGCAGTTGCAGCCTATAACCAGGAACTGATGGACAGGCTAATAAGGGTTGACGGCACAGAAGAATTTGTAGTTTATCTTGCTCCAGTTGGAAAAGTGGTATAACAAAAAATTCATAATCCTTTATTTTATGGTTTTAAATAACAGCAAACCTGATTTGGTAAAACTTATAAACTGCCTAAAAGAACTTGTTAAAGAATATAGGGAAGAATTCCATGCTATTACAAGTTTAAACATTTTAAATAAATGTGACAAACCAAGTCAAGCCAGTTTTAGTATTGGTAATATTAAAATAAAAAATCCTGTCCAAACAGGATACCCTTCGGTTTGTGTGGCGAGGGTGGGAGTCGAACCCACGACCAAAGGATTATGATGCCTCC
>JACVJB010000253.1 GCA_015711775.1 Actinomycetota bacterium
AATTAAAAGGGTGCTGGGAATCTTCAGCATATAATAGAATATTGGCGTCAACTAGAATCAACGATGATCCTCTCCTTCTATTTGTGCCAGCAATTCCTCAATATTATCAATATTGCGTCCAGCCTTTAGGCGCATTTTATGAGGTTTTGTCTTATAGCTGCGATACTTTGCCGGTTGCTCTATTTGATCAAGGCCACTGCGAAGAGCTTCATTGACAACAGACTTAAAAGGGGCACCCAGTTTTTCTGCAACTGCACGCGCCCTTTCTATAACATCATTATCTATTGATATTGTTGTTCTCATATTGGCATCATAGCATCAATAGAAATGATGTCAAGACATCAAGTTAAATTCTGTAATCTTATTTATCCAGCTGTACTTCTTCAACTGGGTACCAGCTTGCATTTTCCGTAATTTTATCAACTTTTTCAAAACCAAGGTTCATAAAATCAATAATTCTGTCATTTTTGGGAAATAGCCCATGGCAGTATCTTGGGAAAACAGTATCAGGCACAATCCCTATATAATCTGTTCCTGTTATCATGCGAAGTATCTCTTCAGCATCCCATAATATAAAAGGAATGTTGTGTTTGTATAATGCTATTGCCATTTTTACCGTTTCTACAACTCTGACACTGCTGCTGCCTACAAGGCTTAGCAGCCAGCCATTTTCTATCTCGCTTACAAACAATGAAATATGTGTAGAATTGCCACCCCTGCATATTTCCCAGGGATGCCCTCCGCAATGACTTTTATTCTTATACCAGTTTGCAAATTCTTCTATACCAGAGTTCTATAAATTCTTCATAATTTGTTACCTGCTCTTCCTCAAGATACTCCTTATAGCTTCCAAAATCATTAATTTTGCCCCTGTCTGCTTCAATCCAGATACTTCTCAGCTCATCATACCCCTGGATTTTAAGCTTGCTTATTTCTTTTATCAAAAACATTAGCTCTTTTTGGCAACTGTTGCATTTTACAATAGGGCATGCCTGGGCGCTTTTAATAAGCATGTCAATATAGGGAGCTTTATAGTTTTTATATTTCAAGATTCTTTCCATTAATAAATCCTTTAGTTTATTTCTGGTTTTTATTCTTGCATAATAGTTTTAAAGCCGGCAATATTCTATAAAAACCGTTGAAAAAATAATTATTTAAGATTAATATAATAAATAATAATAGGTATATATAGTATAATAATTATATATTATATAATAAATAATAAGATATGAAAATAGGTAGGGGAGTTTTGTATATGAAAGAGCAGCAAAAGAAAGAAAATTTTTAGAAAAAAGTTATGAAGAGATTCAAAGCTGCACTGCAAAACTTATGAATTTTGAGGATTTCATGACAAAAGAAGGATATATTGATAAGCGCACACCTGAACAAAAGCAAAAAGAACGCGGGCAATACAGGCAGATAGCTGCAAAAAATGAAATTACTTTTAAGATGTTGCTTGGAAAAAATGACCCTCTGGCCATTAAAAAGCATAAATGCCAGTGATCCTGCCAGTTTATATGAAAATTCAAATTCAATGACTACAGGGACAGGAATATTGATTTTCTGGAAAAACTTTATAAAAACAGGCAAAAATACTATAAGAAAATTATGTGAAATATGAATAATAAATTTTAAATTTTTAGTTCTTATTTTGACCTACATAGTGGCGTAATAATATAAAAAGTAGGGCATATATTGATATTGTAATTTGCCCTACAGTTATTAAAATATTAAAATATGTAAGGCATATTAAATTGTACCTGAAGGGATTGTTTAATCATGGCAGTTTTAAAAGAAATGTTGAAAGAAGAAAAAGAACGATTGCTTAAAATGAAAAAATTTTATGAAGATAAGATTATAGAATTGCCAAAGGGTAGTATTACATTTAAGCAGAGAGGTGCAAAAAAATATCCTTATCTGGTTTACAGGGAAGGAAAGAAAGTCACATAAGACTTAATCCTGTCTAGAAGCTTCATTTATTTTTAACAAAGAATCCAAGGTTGATAATAAAAAATTGAGAAGCGAAATAGAATTAAAAAAGAATCCCCGGTTTAGAACCGAGGATGCCTGTTTCTGTCTTACCTTAATAAGACATATTTAGATTATCATATTAAAAAACTAAATGTCAAATACTCAAAAAGCTTGAATTCTTTAAAAACATAAGGTACATTATAATTAACATACTCGCCACGCCTCTTAGCTTGTAGGCTAATGCGCATTTTGGGCGAGTTTTTTCTTGGATATGGGGGGTGCTTTGGAAAAATATAATAAACCCCCGCTTTCTTGTTACAAACAAATTGATCTGCTTACCAGTCGCGGCCTCGTAGTACCTGATCATGAAAAGGCCGAAAAGTTTTTAAGCCAAGTTAACTATTATAGATTAAGCGCTTACTGCCTTCCATTTGAAATAAAACGGCATCAATTCCATTCTGGTATTATAGTTCCCAAGAAAGATTATTGGCCCACCGTGAATACAAAACGCATAGGTTCGGTTATTTTCGCAATCAATAATCTTATGAGTAAATTGCCGATAGAAAAAGAAATTAGAATGGATTGGCAAGATAAGATAAAAGACTTATTGGACAGTCCTATTGATATTCCAAAGTTTTATAAAGTAGTGGGTTTATCGGAGAATTGAAAAGATTTTAGAAAAAAATTCTAAAGATAGAATAATTACTCTTCGTTTAAATAGCTATGTTCTTGAACAAATAAAAACTATTGCAAAAAGCGAAGGAATGCCTTACCAGACACTTATATCAAGTATATTTCATAAATATATAAATAACAGGTTGTAGATAAAAAAGAGGTTTTGAAAATATCAGAATTATTAAAATAAAATCTATGGATACCTTGAAGACCGGATATTTTGTACTATTTTGATTTTGAAAACTGGGGCAGTAATTTCTGCAGTAATTGTA
>JACVJB010000254.1 GCA_015711775.1 Actinomycetota bacterium
GGATTTCCCCCGGTTTTCTTCTGGATTAGTGTCAGCCAGGGCATCATTTATATCCATCAGCTGTATAACCGCATAAGGTTTTTTTGCGCTCATTTCCTTTTTTATTTTTAAAAAATCAATTATATTCTGCAGCGTTATATCAAAATCAGCGCCTTTCCTGTTTTTTTCATATTCACCTTTAATAATAGTATCAAGTGAAAAATAGATTTTTGAAAGATTGGCGCTGATGAGTTTTTGGCTCATGGTTTTGTTAAGAAGCGCGGCATTTGTATGTATGCATGTCTTAATGCCTTTACTGGAGGCATAACTGACCATTTTATCAATTTCGGGGTGCAGCAGCGGCTCGCCCCTGTGAAAAAGATTTATCTCCATAACTTTACCTGCCGACTGGTCAATTATTTTTCTGAATAATTCCATTTTCATATCGCCTTTTTCTGCAGAGCTTATTTGCCTGTTTATGCACATGGCACAGGCAAGATTGCATCTTGAAGTGGTTTCAATCCACAGTTTTAAAGGAAAATAGCTGCAGTTTACCTGTCTTTTTACATAAGACACATAGGACTTTGCAAGGCTTTTAATAATTTGAGTTTTTTTCATCAGGAAGAGAGTTTTTAGTCTTTCAAAAAGTTTCTTATCATATATGTGGGTTTGCCTGTTCCTTCATGATATGTCCTCATCATAATTTCACCAAGAAGGCCCATTGTCACAAGCTGTATCCCGACAAGGAATATGAATATGGAGAGAATAAAAAGCGGCCTGTTGGCAAGAGATTTATCAAAAAAAAGCCTTTCTGCAATAAGCCATACAGTGAGCCCCAGGCCTATAAAGCTTGCTGCAACGCCAATTAAGCCGAAGATCTGCATGGGTTTTTTACTGTAGGTTAAAAGGAACTTGATTGTAATAATATCAAGTATTACACGCACAGTTCTTGATATTCCGTATTTTGCCTTGCCGAATTTTCTCGGGTAATGATTTACAGGTATCTCAGCTATCTCAACGCCCATCCAGCTTGCAACTGCAGGTATGTAACGGTGCATTTCCCCATAAAGTTCAATATTGTCAAGAATATCCCGCTTATATGCCTTAAGCGTGCAGCCGTAATCGTGTATGTGCACATTAAAAAGCCTTGATATGAGCCTGTTGGCAATAACTGAAGGCATTCTTCTTGAAAATAGCTTATCCTGGCGGTTTTTTCGCCAGCCGCTTACTATATCATAGCCTTCTTCCATTTTTTTAAGAATGGCAGGTATGTCCCGGGGATCATTCTGCATATCTGCATCAAGGGTAATTATTATATCTCCGGTTGCATTGTCAAACCCTGCTCTCATTGCCTGAGTTTGTCCGTAATTTCTCCTGAAGCTTATTATTTTAAAGTTTTTATTTTTTTTATGAATCTCTGCAAGCCTTTCATAGGATTTATCTTTTGACCCGTCATCCACTAAAAGCACCTCGTATTTTCTTCCCAGTTTTTCCAGCACTGTTGCCAGACTTTCTGCAAGATGCGGAATACTTTCCTCTTCATTGTAAACCGGAATGACTATTGAAATATCTATGTTGCCGGGCTGGCTCCCTGAATTCCGGCTTTCTTTATGTACGGAATTATTAAAATTTTCTGCCATAATGCTGTCTTTTTATATTTTTATTTAAACCTTCACTGCTGTTATTTGTAATAATTAAAAACTGCGCCTGTTGTTTAAGTACCATTTAACAAACTTCTTTATTCCTTCTTCAATTGGCGTTTCAGGGCTATATTTTAACATTTTCTTAGCCTTTAATATATCTGCATAAGTGGTAAAAACATCTCCGGCAGCAAAATTCATGCGGTTTATTACGGCTTTTACCCCTGTTTGTTTTTCAATAAGCTCTATGAGCTCTGAAAGCTTTACGGTTCGCGAATTTCCAAGGTTAAAAACTTCATACCCTTTGATATTTGAAAGGTTGGCGGCTATAGTATTTATTATATCGTCAATATAGGTATAATCCCTTGATGAGCTGCCGTCTCCAAAGACATCAATTGGTCTGCCATCTATTATATTTTTTGTAAAATAATGTATTGCCATTTCGGGTCTCTGCGACGGTCCGTAAACTGTAAAAAATCTGTATGCAAACACGGAAATATTAAAGAGATGGCTGTATGTGAAGCAGAGAAGCTCGCCGGCTTTTTTTGTGGCAGCATATGGCGATACCGGATTATCCACATTGTCCTCTTCGGAAAACGGCACTTTTTTATTTCCGCCGTAAACAGATGAGCTTGATGCAAAAACAAACTTTGAAATATTGTATTTTCTGCATGCTTCAAGAAGACTTAAAGTGCCTTTTATATTCACCTGCTCATAAAGCAATGCATTGTTAATGGATGGCCTTACGCCGGCACGCGCAGCAAGATGAATAACAATATCAATTTTATTTGAAGAAAAGATGCTGTCAATTATTTCCGTGTTTAAAATGTCATCCCTTACAAGGGAAAAATCACTGTTTTGCTCAAAATCTTTAATATTGAGCTCTTTTATTGCAGGGCTGTAATAATCATTGAAATTGTCAATGCATATAACACTATGATTATTCCGCAGAAGTTTTCTGCAGAGATTGGAGCCGATAAAGCCGGCGCCGCCTGTAACAAGTATTTTCATAATCATAAAATTTTAAAACAAATTTATAATTATTGTAATACTTTTTAAAATAATGCCATGCTGTGATACAATAAAAAACATCATTGAAAAAATCAAAGCATATTTTTTAAGATTAATTTGTTAAAAGGATAACGGAGTTTACAGATGAGAGTATTTTTAATAATTTTTTCATTTGCAAATGCATTTTTGTATTTTCTTTTATATGCATATTATGAAAATATACTTGCATTGTTTGGAACATCAGGAGTTACAAGCGGGTTTCTTGGTTTTTTAAAAACTTTAATACT
>JACVJB010000255.1 GCA_015711775.1 Actinomycetota bacterium
AAAAAATGAAAATAACACAGTTTATCTTAAGCTTATTCCTGATATCGAAACGCCTGCGCTTTTTATTATTGCATCATCTTCTGCAGAACCGCTGAAGCCATATGATGAGTTTGTACAGGCGGATTCCGATGCAGTTGCGGCATCAAAAAAGCTGCAGTTTATTGAAAGCAGGAAACGCCAGTATATGCTTAAAAATACATATCCGACAACTGAGTATATAAGAAATTATAAAGACAGCAGCGGCAAGAATTATATAATAGTATACAGCATCACTGAATACAATAATAATGCCCTGATATTAAATATACTTATTGAGGACAGTACTTATAATGAATTTGCGGAAGCAGCATATGCCGGCATTGTAAATTCGTTTTCTGCCGATTCCAGTTAAATTTTTACAATCAGATAATTATTTTATAAAGCGCTGCACAAATACAATCTGAGCCATTTATTGAAATAATATATACTCCCGGTAAAAGTATTTACACGTCTATTTATTTTTAATTTACAATAATAATAATTAAGGTAAAATTATAAAAAATTGTTTAAGGCGCCAGGAAAGGAGGGCAAAATGATAAATATACTTAAAACAGATCCTGAAAACCAGACTCTGGAATGCAATGAAATACAAAAAGGCTGCTGGATTCATTTAAATGATCCGGATTCTGATGAGATAGCGATGGTTGCACAGCATACTGGACTTGATAAGGATTTTTTGAAAGCTGCCCTCGATAAAGAAGAGAGCTCACGACTGGAAGTTGAAGGCAATCAGATTCTTGTCCTCTTGGACATACCTATAATGGACGTTATAAAAACAACTGCAGTTTACAGCACAATACCACTGGGAATAGTTCTAAATGACGATTATATAGTAACGGTGGCCCTCCAGGAAAATAATATAACAGATGATTTCTTTGAACAGAAAATAAAGACTTTTTACACATTTAAAAAATCAAGATTTATACTTCAGCTTCTGTTGAGAATAGACAAATATTATTTAAGTTTCCTTAAACAGATTGATAAGGCCAGTAAAAATGTTGAAATGGCCCTTCAGAGGTCCCTTAAGAATAAGGAGCTTTTTGACATGATGGAACTGGAAAAAAGCCTTGTGTATTTTTCAACATCACTGAAAGCTAACCAGACAACGCTTGAAAAGATAATGAAATTAAAAATGATGCAGAAGTATCCCGAAGATGAGGATCTCCTGGAAGACGTATTAATTGAGAACAAGCAGGCTATCGAAATGGCAAACATTTACAGGGACATTATTTCCGGTACAATGGATGCTTTTGCTTCAATTATAAGCAATAATCTTAATGTTGTGATGAAAATTCTGACTTCAATTACAATAATAATGACCATACCAATGATAGTCTCAGGGTTTTATGGGATGAATGTGCCTGTGCCGTGGCAAAATTTCCCCTTTGCTTTTATATGGATAATACTTATAAGTTTTGTTTTAAGCGGTGTAGGGCTTGTGATTCTTTTTAAGAAAAAGATGTTTTAGTAAAAAAATAGCAGAAAAGGATTTAAAAAAATAATGTTTTTTGAAAATTTCACACAGAATATTGGCAATTACTTTGCCGTTTTTTTTACTTCAATGATTCCTATTGGTGAGCTCCGGGCATCCATTCCGCTTGGACTTGGCGTGTTAAAATTGGATATTTACAGCACAATCATTCTTTCCATAATAGGAAATTTTATTCCAGCTATAATAATAATATACGGGCTTGAGCCTATTTCTAAGTTTCTTATGAAAAGGTTTAAGCTGATGGACAGATTTTTTACCTGGCTTTTTAACAGGACTAGAAAGAAATACTATAAGAAATTTGAAAAATATTCAGGTTTTGCATTAACAGCTTTTGTGGGCATACCGCTTCCCGTTACAGGTGCATGGACGGGCTCTGTAATAGCTTTTGTATTCGGCTTTCCACAAAAAAGAGCTCTTCTTGATGTATTCATTGGAATTTTAATGGCAGCAGCAATTGTGACTGCCATTTTTAAAACAGTCGGATATGTGAAGTTTGTCACGGTGGGATAGATTATATTAAAATTTGGATAATATATAAGTTGATTCATTCTAATGACAATAAAATACTTTTAGCAAGCCTGCAAATATAAATATTACCCAACTTATTTTTCTGCTTGATTTGAAAAAATCAGAGCATCATTTTTTTTTATACACTTATGCTTAATCGCGCCGCTTCTAAGCTCAAGCACCTTTTCTGCTCCTCTTATTATGGGGCTAAGCCTGAAAGGCCTGATGTTTTCAATAATGCGGACAATAACATTATTTCTGTCAATAAAAACAGCATCTATGGCAAAGCGCATCCAGAATGTGTGGATACTGTTGCAGCTTTCAATCAGAAGTCCTTCATTTAAATCCAGCGGCCTGCTGAATATAAGCCCTGTAAATTTTTTAAAAAAACTTTTTGCAATATTTACTTTATCAAAGAGGAGTATTTTTTCTTCTTTTTTGAAATTATTTTGAAAAAATGGATTTTCTTTTAAAGACTTAAATACCAGCATAAATATAATTGCCGTAAAATTTATGTTCAGCTTGATTACGTTGAATTTAAGTACGTTCAGCTTAATTTATTTTAAGCACAATTCATACTCAGTACAATTTAAATAATAATTGCTCATAAAAACAATTTATCTGCCGAGTTCTTTTTCAAATAATACAACTATTATGTATTTATGTAAATACTTAAATAGATAAGAATTCCCTGAAAAAATCGTGGTTTTCACTTTAAGTGGTCGCAATTATTGAATGGAGCCCGAAACTTTTTTGCTGCAGTTTTGGGGCATACCAACATCGTTCGCATACCAATTCAAACCTTTTGTATAGTAATTTTTCTGATCCTCCCATCTCATGTACGTATTAAACTTGATAAATCCGCTTTTTTGCCAT
>JACVJB010000256.1 GCA_015711775.1 Actinomycetota bacterium
GAAAATATAACAGGCATAACATGGCACTCCTTAAAAACCGAAGAGGTAATAAGCAGCCTTGGCACAGACATTTCAAAGGGCCTTTATGAACCTGAAGCTAAAATGCGGTTATCTGAAATCGGCCCAAATGAACTTGAGGAGAAAAAAGGAAGAAGTCCTTTTAAAATTTTCATATCACAGTTCAATGACTTCATGATATGGATACTTATTGCTGCGGCTCTTATTTCAGGCATAATAATAAGGGAGATAACCGATGCAATTGTAATTCTCATAATACTTGTAATAAACTCAGCCCTCGGATTTGTGCAGGAGTTCCGTGCTGAGAAAGCCCTGCAGGCATTAAAAGAAATGGCTGCGCCCACAGCCCTTGCAGTAAGGGACGGCTCTGAAAAACAAATAAGTTCAAAACTGCTGGTGCCGGGAGACATAATCAAGCTTGCCGGAGGCGATCTTGTACCGGCGGATTGCAGAATAATAAATGAGGTAAACCTGCAGGCAAATGAAGCAGTAATTACCGGTGAATCCATGCCTGTGCAGAAATCCATTGAACCGATTGTAAGTCAAAACCTTCCGCTGGGCGACAGATTTAATATGCTTTTTTCCGGCACTACAATTGTTAAAGGTAGATGCGCCGCAGTTGTAGTGGGAACAGGTAAAAATACAGAGATAGGAAAGATCGCAAACCTTGTGCAGCAGAAAGATGAAATGACCCCACTTCAGCACGAGCTCAAAACTGTGGGCACAAGAATCGGAATCATATGTCTTGCAGTGAGCGCAATAGTTTTTGCAGCGGGAATTTTAAAGGGGTTTATGAATATTTCGCAGGGCCTTATTGCTTCCACAAGAGCAGACGTGATTTCGGAGATGCTTCTGGTGGCTGTAGCTCTTGCAGTTGCATCAATTCCTGAGGGCCTGCCTGCAATAGTCACAATATCCCTTGCGCTGGGTGTACAGAAGATGGCTAAAAATAATGCAATTGTAAGGCGCTTGAGCTCAGTTGAAACTCTGGGCAGTGTTTCAGTTATTTGTACAGATAAGACAGGCACTCTTACACAGAATAAAATGGAAGTAAGAAGAATATATTCAGGAACGTCTGAATACCAGGATTACAGCTATTTAAAGAAAAGCAGCAGCCTTTCTACTGATGGCCATGAAAAAAAGATCCCTCAAGACAACCTTGGACTGAGATTTTTAATTGAAAATGCGGTGCTCTGCAACGATGCTTATTATCTTGATAAAAACACTTTAAAAATTACAGGAGACCCCACTGAAGCAGCCCTGATTGAACTTGGAAGTTTCTATTCTCTGGATAAAAACAGCCTTGAATTTGTATTTCCCCGTAAATATGAGGAACCCTTTGACTCTGTACGGAAAATGATGACTACTGTTCACAAGGTGTCAGACCAGGCACTCTTTACTGACAGGCATAGAAGCATTATAGAAAAGTGTACCTCTGAATTCTGCAGCACACAGGAATCGACAACCGGCATAAATAATAATCAGGACGCAGATAAAACCCTGCCAGGTTATATTGTATTTGCAAAAGGCGCGCCCGAAGCCATTATCAGCAAATGCACCAGGATAATTAAAGACAACAGCGTTGAGGAACTTAGTGAGGCAGATCTTAAAATACTTAATAAAATAAATACCAGTCTTGCAGAAAGCGCCATGAGAAATCTTGCTTTTGCGTTTAAATATATTACAGATGTGCCTGATAAAAAAAATATTGCAACCCTTGAAAAGGATCTTGTTTTTACAGGCATGGTGGGAATGATAGACCCCCCACGACCTGAAGCATTTGATGCAGTTGTAAAGTGCAGAAATGCAAATATAAATATTATTATGGTAACTGGAGATCATAAGCTTACTGCAAAAGCAATAGGTCGCGAACTTGGCATTCTTGAAGACAGCGACAGGGTGGTGGATGAAGAAGAGCTTGCTGCAATGACAGAAGAAGACCTTGCCAGAGATATAGAAAATATAAAGGTTTTTGCCAGAGTTTCCCCGGAACATAAAGTTGAATTAGTTGAAGCCTTAAAAAAGAAAGATCATATAGTTGCAATGACAGGAGACGGCATTAATGATGCGCCCTCATTAAAAAGAGCTGATATCGGCATTGCAATGGGTATAACAGGCACGGATGTCAGTAAAG
The DNA here is from genome assembly GCA_015711775.1 of Actinomycetota bacterium. Classification (GTDB taxonomy): domain Bacteria; phylum Actinomycetota; class Humimicrobiia; order Humimicrobiales; family Humimicrobiaceae; genus VGAZ01. The sequence continues at coordinate 2,153 of JACVJB010000256.1, forward strand.
AAGCAAGCGATATGATTTTAACAGATGATAATTTTGCAACAATTGTAAAAGCCATAAAAGAAGGGCGTGTAATATACGACAACTTGAAAAAATTCATCCTGTTTCTTCTATCATGCAATATCTCTGAAGTGCTTCTGATGTTTATTGCAATAGTATTTGGAAGCTTCATATTCAAGCTCATCGGAATAGATCCTCTCCTTGCTTATATACCACTTCTTCCTGTACAGATATTATGGATGAACCTTATAACTGATGGATTACCTGCGCTTGCCCTTGGCATTAATCCTGCAGAGCCAAATATAATGGACAGGAAAGCGACAAAGAGAAAAGAGAGGATTTTAAGCAGGAAGGGCCTGACACAGATACTGTGGCAGGGGCTAATAATGACTCTTGGTGCGCTTTTTATGTATTTTATCGCTCCTCTTTTATTTAATACTCATAACCTCATACATGATACCGATGTATTTCATACCTGTGTTTTTACGACACTTGTATTTACCCAGCTGCTGCATTCCTATAACTACAGGTTTGAGGACAGAGGAATTTTCAGAAAAGGCCTGTTTGCAAATAAATTTCTTAATATATCAGTTGCAGCTTCAATACTTCTGCAGATTGGACTTATTTATGTGCCGTTTTTACAGAGAGTTTTCAGCACAACCGGCTTAAATATTTATCACTGGATAGCAGTAATTATCTCCTCAATAGTGCCTGTGCTTATAATTAATTTTATTAAT
>JACVJB010000257.1 GCA_015711775.1 Actinomycetota bacterium
CGGGTGGTGTAGTAAAGGTGTTTACTAAAAGTATTCCTGAAGAAAATAGTATTGTCTTGGACTACATTACTTCTTTTCGTACCGGAACTACTTTCCAAGATTTTGACCATCAGCAAAGAGGAAGAAATCACTGGCTTGGTTTTAACAACGGATTTTACGACTTGCCGAGTATGTTCCCTGCAGATTTACGGAGGGTGCAAGGAGAACAGTTGGTGACAGCAGGGCGTTCTTTGAAAAATTTGTGGGCTCAGGAAACGGAAACCGCAATCCCCGACCAACGATTGGGTTTAACTTTTAATAAGTCTTTTCAAGGGAAAGGCGATTTAAAAGTTGGGAATATCACAAGCATTAATTACAGCAACAGTAGAAGTATTTTTAGTGTAGAACGCGCTGATTACAATGAGTTTGATGTAATAAATAATAATATCAACTATTTGTTGTAATGAGTAAGTTTTAAAAATATTGTTGTTATTATTGTCGTTTTTTATCATAAAAATGTTTTAATATTTTTTATATTTTTTTACAGCCATTTAATTTTTAAATTATTTGGCTAATTTTTTATTTTACTGTGCCTATAGCTTTAAATTTACATATATCCACACAAACACCACAGCCTGTACAGAGTATGCTGTTAATTGAATATTTTCCGTCCTTAAATTCAATTGCTGGACAGCCGAATTTCAGGCACAGGCCGCACTCTCTGCAGTTATGCTGGTCAATATATGCGACCGGGAGTTTTTTATCTTTTTCAATCAGAACGCATATTCTTCTGCATACAATAAAAGACATTTCATCTCTTGAGAGTTCTTCCTTTATAACGGTTTCAAGCTTTCTCAGTTTATAGGGATCAACAACCTTTATATGCTTTATTCCTGCAGCCATCGCAAAATCCTCAGGCTTTAGCGCTATAGCGCTGGAGCTGTTCAGTGTTTTGCCTGTTCCGGGATGGTCCTGATGGCCCGTCATGGCAGTGGTGCCATTATCAAGCACAATTATAAGATTTGTACCATTATTATATGCATTGTCAATTGTTGCAGTAATTCCCGAATGAAAAAATGTGGAGTCTCCTATTACAGATACAACCCTGTTTTTAAAAGAAGCGTCAGCTTTTTCCATGCCGAGGGCTTGTCCTATTCCTGCGCCCATGCAAAGGCAACTGTCAAGGCTGTTAAGCGGAGGGAGCACTGAAAGAGTGTAGCAGCCAATATCGCCCATTACAGCAGTTTTAAGCTTCTTTAAAATATGAAAAACTGATCTGTGCGGACAACCTGCGCAAAGAACGGGGGGTCTTGAAGGAAGACCATTTAAAATGCCGCTTATTTTTTGTTTATTTTCATTATCAGTATACTGCAGATCTTCTGCCATAACTGCAGCATCAGTATTTCCGGCAGGAACAGATCTTTTTTCTTCATTCTTTCCGGGACTGACCGTAGAAGTGCCTGTGCCAAAAAGCCTGCTGTATGCTTTTTCAAGCGCCTCTATGCCAAGCTCTCCGTATGCAGGAAAAAACTCTTTGCCCACAATCTCTGCTTTAAGATTTAAAAGGCGTACAGACTCTTCAATGAACGGCTCAAGTTCCTCTATAATAATTAAAAGCTTTTTACCCTCAGCAAAAGATGCAATTCTATCTCTACAGACAGGGTTTGTCATATTCAGCTTCAATATCTCAATATTTTCAAATACTTCCCTTGCATACTGGAATGAAACTCCTGAAGTAATAATACCTGTTTCTTTATATGCCGCCCTGCTTTGTTTGCTGCTTTGCGGTTTATATATCCGGCTGTAAAGGCTCTGCTCACAAAGTTTCTGCAGTTTCTCCCATCTTTGAAGGACAAAAAGATGCCGCTGCCTGCCGTATGCTGGTATCATCACATATTTTTGTGAATTTTTCACATATTTAACAGGAGTATAAACAGTTGCAGGATTGACATTTACAAGTGAACGGGAATGTGAAATTCTGGTAGTTGTCCTTACCAGCACCGGGGTATCAAACTTCTCGCTTATTTCAAAAGCGTTTTTAACCATATCAAGCGCCTCCTGGCTGTCAGAAGGCTCAAGCAGCGGAACTTTTGCAAATTTTGCATAAAATCTGTTATCCTGCTCGTTCTGTGAGCTGTGCATACAGGGATCGTCTGCATTAATTATTACCAGCCCCCCGGTTACGCCTGTGTATGAAAGAGTCATGAAAGGATCTGCTGCAACATTTAATCCTACATGTTTCATTGCAACAAGCGTTCTTGAGCCTGCAATACTTGCGCCTGATGCAACTTCAAGCGCCACTTTTTCATTTACAGACCACTGGCAGTATATGTTTTTGTATTTTGAAATGTTTTCAAGGATTTCCGTGGACGGCGTCCCGGGATAAGCTGTAGCAACAGCAACACCAGCTTCATAAGCAGCCCTGGCTATGGCTTCGTTACCTGTTAAAAGCATGCGGTTTTTTTTATTTTCCAATTTATCAGCCAATAGGGTTTTTACAGCAAAAATAAAAATGATTTTGTAAATTTTTTGTAAATTAAGTTATATAGTATATATAAGAATAATGAAATGTAAAGTTTAAAAAGTATGCGGTTTTTCTCTAAAGCAGACTGATTTGATTTTATTTTTAGGCAATTTTAATATATTATAATTAAACTGCGGTTAAATTGAGCTTTTGTAGCGACAGCAATTTTAACCACTGGTAACAGGCGGCGCTGCAGGTTTAAAGAAAAACGAAAAAAATCAAAGTCATATGGAAAAAATAAAAAAAATACATATAAGGAAAAGTCAGGGATTTAAGGTACTTGTATTTGCGGTTATAATTCTTTCTGCGGTCCAGGTGTGGATGCTGTATTCAAATTACAGGGATATAATAATAAAAATACCTGTGGATTTGTTTGTCAAC
>JACVJB010000258.1 GCA_015711775.1 Actinomycetota bacterium
AATATGCAACATTGCACGAATATTTTTGGGTTGCTTTTTTAGCGCAAAGTTTATCGCAGCCGTCCACTGTAATGGTTGGATGATCTTTTGCAAACAATCTGTCTCCCTGCCCACCGGCAACAAACAGAGGCAGGCAGATAGTTGTAGTGTCTATTGGCCTTTTTTTCATAAGAACATCAAGAGTGGCCAGCCTTGATATTGTTCCCTCAGGAAGATCTTCGCCACTGCAGGAAACTATGCCTACTTTTTTAACTTTTTTAATTTCAGGCATACCTATTTCATTTATATTTTTTATTTCTTTCATATTAAATCCAGTTCCGGCTTCAATTGTATTTTATTGTTATCGCTTTCTTTGGCGTTTATACTTTTTTCACGATCTGTTAAATTGTCTATATCTTTAACAATAATATCTGAAATTGTTTTTGATAAAGCTCTTCCCCCTTCTCCAATATCAATAAGTCCGGCAGGTTTTTTATCAGGATTTCCAGCTGCAAATTTTAAAATCATGTAGTTTTTATCCGGAATTTTTCCGAAAGCTTCCACGTTTTTCTTTGCGCATTGCTTTGCGCATCCATCCAGCGTAATTACATAATTTTTTTTAATCTTTGATACCGAATCGCTATCGCCTGAAGTCAGTAGCGCAAGACACATGGTTTCGCTTTTATCAGGTTTTTTATTTAAAACCTCATAAACAGAATCACGGGAAACACTGCCAATGGGTTTTCCAATTCCGCTGCAGGGTATTACATATACTTTTTTGTTTTTTTCCATTATTCCTTCCCCAGTTTCTTTCCCTCTTCATCTACCTGTTGTTTCATATACTCAAAATACTGGTTGCTGTCCATTAAGTTTAACCTGTCTTTATCAAAATCTGTAAATTCAACTTTAACAAGCCATCCTGCTTCATACGGTTCAGAGTTTATCAGTTCAGGTGATTCTGCTAAGGCTTCGTTTTGCTCTATTATTTTCCCGTTTATGGGTGAAATAATTTCAAAGGAGACTTTCATTGTTTCGATATCTCCAAAAGTTTCGCCCTGCCGCACAATTACCCCGTTTCCAAAAAGTTTAACCGATGCAATGTCTCCGTTTAAAGTCTGTAAAAAATCTGTAACGCCAACTTTTCCAACATTACTTCCATTTTCAATTCGCACCCAGCAGCCATCACTGTGGTAATAGATATCTTCTTTAACTTTAAATATAAATTTGTCATAAACATATTCTTTATATCCCATTTTAACCTTCCTCAGATACTAAGATAATAAAATTCATTACCTGCTCAAAGATTTCAATTAAAATTATTTTTTATTAAATCTTTTTTTTAGATATTTAACACGGCAGTACAATAACTGGAACTTTTGAATGCCTTGCAACTTCTTCTGCGGTGCTGCCTATTAAAATCTCTTTTATCCTGTTGTTTCCTTTTCTTGTTAGCATAATAAGAGAAGACCCTGACTCATTGGAAGCATCTACTATGTTTTTTGATGCCGCCCCCTGCAGTATCAATGTTTTAACGGTAGTTATATCTTTTAATGAATCCTTTATTTTGTTAAGCTTTTTGCCCGCTTCATTTTTAGCATTTTCAAGGTCTTCTAAACTTTTGGCTTTTTCTATTACATGAACCAGAAGAATTTCATTAAAAATCTCTTTATTTTCCTTTATTGTTTTTATTAAATTATCTGAACAGTCAGAGAAATCAGTTGCCACTAAGACTTTTAAGAATTTAACCGGGCAGTAAGATTTCAGCACCTTATCTTTTCTTTTGAATTTTTCAATAAGAACAGGATTATTCGTAATCCTTAAAAGATCAAAAGCTGTGCTTCCCAAAAAGAAACTTTTTATAAAACCTCCGCCGTGTGAACCTATGAGTATAAGGGAGACTTTTTCCTCAAAAGCTGTTTTTTCAATCTCAGTTGCAGAAAATCCTGTCTTAACTATAGTTTTTACTTCAAACCCATTTTTTTTCAGCTCTTCCCCAATTTCATCTAACTTATTTTTATTGCTTTCCATAAAAGATGTTGCGCTTCCCCCGGCAGAGCTCACGTCTACAATATGAGCAAGCACAATTTCTTTTAATCCAAACTTTTTAAATTCATCAAGGCAACAAAGAAGCAGCTTTGAAGCGTCAGAAAAATCAATTGATACTAAAACTTTTTTAAATAACATATTACCACCTTCTTATATTTTTTTTTCAGGAAACCAGTGTGTTGTTTTATTTGCAATTTTAACTAAAGTAAGCATTACAGGCACCTCTACTAAAACCCCTACTACTGTTGCGAGAGCAGCTCCTGATTTTAATCCAAATAATGCTATTGCAACTGCTACAGCTAATTCAAAAAAGTTACTTGCTCCTATCATTCCAGCAGGAGCAGCAACGGCATGGCTTATTTTCCATTTTCTTGCCCATAGATATGCAATAAAGAAAATAAAAAATGTTTGTATTGTAAGTGGAATTGCTATAAGTATTATATGGAAATAATTTTCCAGTATGACATTTCCCTGGAATGAAAACAGGATAATAAGAGTAAGTAAAAGCCCTATTACAGTAATTCTTCCGAGACTTTTAACAAAAACATTTTCAAACCATTCCAGGCCTTTCTTTTTAATAATCAAAATCCTTGATATATAACCAAGAGTCAGCGGTATGACTATATAAAGCACTACTGACAATAATACTGTATCCCATGGGACGGTAATCTTACCTATTCTTAATAGGAACATAACAATAGGAGCATACGCAACAAGCAGCACCAGATCATTTACAGCAACCTGCACCAATGTGTAGCCCGGGTCCCCTTTTGTAAGATAGCTCCAGACAAAAACCATAGCTGTACATGGCGCAGCACCCAGAAGAACGGCCCCTGCCATATATTCTGTCGATATA
>JACVJB010000259.1 GCA_015711775.1 Actinomycetota bacterium
TCCAGGTTTAAACAAATAGAATTTTAATAGCTTAAAATCATGAAAGAGCCATCTCAATATCATTAATTATGGTTTTAATAACCTCATAAGGTTTGCTGCTTTGCGTAACAGGCCGTCCAACAATAATGTAATCAGCACCATTTTTAATTGCCTGGTAGGGGGTGTTTACTCTCTTCTGGTCATTAATATTATTATCCTGCATCCTGATTCCGGGCGTTGCAATAATAATTCCGGAGCCAAGTTCTTTTTTTATAAACCCTGCTTCATTTGGAGAGCATACAATAGCTCCGGCCCCGCCAAGCTGCGCAAGTTTTGCAAGTTTTAAAACAGAATCGCGAAATCCGTTTTTAAATCCAGCCTCTTTAAGATCGTCATCATCAAGACTCGTAAGAACAGTAACTGCAAATATCATTGGCGGAATTATGTTTAATTCTTCTGCTTTAGCGTCAACAGCCTCTGCGGCGGCACAAATCATATCCCTGCCTCCAGAAGCGTGAACAGTTACTTTTGAAATGCCCATTCCAGTTATTGCAGAAATAGCCCTGGACACTGTATTAGGTATGTCATGCAATTTTGCATCAAGCATTATATCATAACCGAAACTTTTTATTGATTTGATAATATCAAGACCACATGAATATATCACTTCAAGCCCGATTTTAAGTGTTGATACGGTATTATTTATACTACTGCAAAGACCTAAAATTTCCTGCTTTGCGCTGACATCTATACTGATAATAAGCCTGTCCTTCAGTTTCAAATTATCTTTTTTTCCGGATTTTATTGAGCCAGGCATAAAATACTTCCTCTCTTAAAATAATTTTTTTACAGAGTTATTCAGATTATTGCCCCATAGTTTTTAAATACAATCCCTTTTAAAATATTAATATCATTAATATTTCTTTTGCGCATATAATCATTTATACCGTCAATTATTAATCTTCCACAGTCGGGGTTAATGAAATTTGCCGTGCCTATACCTACCGCGCAGGCGCCGGCAATAATGAACTCAATGGCATCCTCCCAGTTCATTATACCGCCCATACCTATTACAGGAATAATATTTTCTTTTGCAAGCTCATAAACTTTAAGCAGTGCAATCGGTTTAATAGCAGGGCCAGAAAGCCCTCCTGTTATATTGCCAAGCCTGGGCTTAAATGTATTGATATCAAAAGCTGTTGCAGCAATTGTATTGATAATTGAAACTGCATCAGCGCCTCCTTTAGCAGCTTTTGCTGCTGCATCAGGTATATTGTTGAAATTACTGCTAAGTTTTGCAATTATACCGGTTTTGAGGATCTCTCTTGTCTGCGAAACTATTCTGTAAATCTCATCTGGAAGTGCGCAGAAAGCCATACCGCCTTTTTTAACATTGGGGCATGATAAATTTAGTTCAACCGCAATTATTTCTTTCTCATAAGATTTTATCCTGCGGGCGATTTTATTAAATTCCTGCGTATCTTCGCCAAATATGCTTACTATAACTGCCGCGCCTGTTTTTACCAAAAATGGAAGTTCATTCTCCAGGAAACAGTCTATGCCTTCATTCTGCAATCCTATTGAATTCAGCATTCCGGAGGCAGTTTCATAAATCCTTGGCGGAGGATTGCCATGTAGCCTTTCAAGTGACATACTTTTTGTAGTTACCGCTCCAAGAATGGATATATCATAGAATTCATTGTATTCAAGCCCGCTTGCAAATGTTCCGGAACATGTAATCACAGGATTTTTTAAAATAATTCTGCCCAGTTTTACTGACAGTTGCCTGCTTTGAAAAAAGTCAGTCAAAACAAACCTCCATTAAATCAAATACGGGCCCGTCAGTGCATATTTTTTTATACTGCGTGTCACCATTTTTATTTATAATTTTTAAAACACAGCCCATGCATGTTCCAATTCCGCACGCCATTTTTTCTTCCATAAGAGCCAATGCGTTTATTTTTTCCCCTCTTAATATTGATTGAATATTTTTTAACATTTCCTGTGGGCCGCAAACAAGAAACTGGTAATCTTTGAAAGCGGCAAGATTATTGTAAATATACTCAGAAGGCAACCCTTTTTCGCCAAAAGCGCCGTTTTCAGAAAATATCCTGTAGTCCCTTAAAATTTTTATAAGATCCCTTTCCCAAACATAAAAAGTTTCGTCTTTAAATCCGGCTACAAAATGAACAATTTTATTATTTTCGATAAGGTTTTTTGCAATAAGACATAATGGCGCAATGCCTATTCCGCCGCCAAGCAGTAAAAATTTATTTACCTTTTCAGCAATATCAAAACCATTTCCGAGCGGACCTACGAAATCAAGTAATTCACCTTTTTCAAGATTTGCCATAAAAGAGGTCCCTTTGCCTTTGACTGTAAACAGAATTGAAAAAACATTAAACCTGTTATCAATTTCATAAATAGAAGAAGTTACATTATCAAGAAAATATCTGTCATGAGTAACTATGATCAAACAACCGGGAAAATCCAATAAATACTCTTCTAAAACATTGAGTGTCAAGATATCTAGGTCATTGGTTGGCTCATCTAGAATCAAGAAATTAGGATTTTTCATCAAAATTGTGAGTAAATAGAGCCTTCTTTTTTCGCCTCCGCTTAGTTGAGACACATACACTCTTTGTTGTGACCTAGGAAACAAAAAACGCTCTAGAAGTGCTTCTGCAGTGAGTTTGAAACCTTTGTCTAGTGGTATGTACTCTGCTATGTCTCGGATCACATCAATGACCATTTTGTCTTCGTTAGTGATTAAACCTTCTTGAGTGTAATAGCCAAAAATGATGGTGTCGCCAACTACAATTTTGCCACCATCGGGCAGCATTTGTTGGGTTAAAATTTTAAGAAAAGTAGATTTTCCGGTGCCATTTGCTCCAACAATG
>JACVJB010000260.1 GCA_015711775.1 Actinomycetota bacterium
TAGCCTCAATAATTTTTTCCGGATTTAGCGTGTTAAAGCATTCCTTATATTTAGGATACTGTTCAAAATTTACTTCAACTATTTTTTTAAAATGTTCATTGCCGAATTTCTTTATTATATAGGATTTCCCAACCTGCCTTGCACCACGTACCAGGAGCGGATACCTTCTTGCTTCATCTTTCCATTTCCTCAGTTCTGCCTCAATGTCTCTTTTCATTAAAATCCTCCTCAAAAGTAGACTTATAGATATGAATTATAAGCGTAATTTGCAGATAATACAAGGTAATTTACAACAATATTAGCAGAAATTACAATGTTAATAGGTTTATTACTAATAATTATTAAGAATTTTCACCCACTAAAAATGCAAAACCTGCATCTGGTTCAAAAAGGCATTATACTGGACATTAGCTGATCCTGGTTCAGCACGTTTCTCAATCTTATAGTCTTCAATAGATGCAATAATTATAAGATAATAATCCTTGATAAAAACATTTGATACACGAGATGTATATGGCCCCGTCCAAAGAGTCTGCACTATCAGCATATGATCATTGTTTTTTACAATCGAAAAATGTACCAAATTTCGGCCGAAAACTGTGCCACTTAATACAAAAAAAATCAATAAATTTTAACCCATCATTTCCTCCTTCTTTAATTAATAATCGACATACATTTATCTATAGCGATAAAATTATAAAAGCTTAGAATCGATTACAGTACCTCTTTAAGACTGCTTAAGCCAGTTTTTGCTCCTCCAGCCACTCTTTAGTTTCCTTCACCCTGTATGATGCACCATTCATATTAACTATGCATGATTTGTGTGTAAGCCTGTCTATCATTGCAGCAGTCATAACAGGATCTGCAAATATCTCCTCTCACCTGTCCCATATGGAGAGCTCTCCATATGGGACACACCAGTGGATCCACTTCATAGGTTTTTTCAGGTAAGCCTTGCCCATGATTTGCTGCAATTCTTATTATACAAATCATCCTCTATGACATAATCAGGCTCATCTACTTCCTGCTTTTTTCGTTTGCCCCGGCACACATTGCTGTAATAACCTAAATACCTCACCATTTGTTCGCTTTTTTCCGCTATATGGGAGCATATACTTACAATAAAATCTATTGCGTCAAACTCTTTAGTATCATTTCCAGTCTTTGATTTATATATTACTTTTAAGTCTTCACTTATATAATTTAGCCTCTCAGTTATTTTCCTTTAGCGAAGACGGGTTTCTATAAGGTCTGCCATGGTATTGCTATAATTCTGTCATTTAAAGCAGCAGGCCTTTGACAGCGGCAAATTACATATCCTGTTTTTATCAAAGGATTTTCCCTCATAAAAGAAACCAGGGATGACACATCCCTAAGGGAAGGATTACTGCTCCATTTCACTTCAACAGGAATAATATTATTCCCAATCCTGACAATAAAATCCACTTCAGCTCCGTCTTTTGTCCTGAAATAATACAACTGTCCATTCCCCAAATACTGCAGTCTTTTCCATATTTCTATGCCGACCCATTGTTCAAAATATCTGCCCGGATCTGACCTTATTACATTTGTATCTGGAATTATTCCCGCAGAGCTGTGTCTTATTCCAAGATCAAAAAAGAAGAAACGTGGAGTTGAAAGCAAGTTTTTTCTCAGGCTTTTTGAATAAGCAGGGACATGAAAACCAATAAACAAATCCTCTAATAGCTGATAGTGTGATTTAACTGTCGGCTCAGACAGGCCTGCTTGTCTTGATATGGAAGAATAGTTTACAATTTGTCCTGACTCGCTTGCTGCCAGTCTTAAAAAATTAACAAAAGCACCCCAGTCTTTAACCAGTGCTTCCCTGCGTATCTCTTCTTCAAGATGGAGTGATACAAAAGATTTCAATACAGCTTTACGTTCATCATCAGGCAGCAATATTATCCCGGGTAATTCACCATATGCCATCCGTTCTTCGATATCAGCGGCCGGGAAAACTGAATGCATGGGTCTATCAAGTGTAACCGGTATTAATTCCTGGGAAGATTGGTTATCTGCAAATGGCCTTTCAATCATGGTCAGAGGAAAAAGCCTGTGAAGAATTGCCCTGCCAGGTAAAAGATTTGCACACGCTTTACGTAATTTTCGCGCAGAACTTCCACACAGTATAAATCTCCACCTTATTTTGTCTTTATCATAAAGTATCTGTACAGCATCAAATACCATTGGCGCTGCCTGGGCTTCATCTATGATAATAAAATGGGGAGTTTTCTGTACGGGAAGAGCTTCGCATTCCCTTCTAAACAAACCCGGGTCGGCAAGCAGCCGTGTTCTCTCTTCCGGATCTGCAAGATTATATCTTAAGGAACAGTATGGAAACAACATATCAAGCAAAGTAGTTTTTCCGGTCTGCCGGGCACCAAAGATGATATGAACAAATGGTTTTACAATATATTTTTCAAGTGATACCAGCAGCAATCTATCTATATACCCTGACATATTAATCCAAACCTCGCTTTATTATCATAGCTCTAATATAAAGTAAACTTTTTTATTTATTTTGTCAATTAGACTCAGTAAAAAACTTGCTCTCCGGGATTTCTCCTGCTTGTATTGCTTCAAAAACTGCAAAGCCCGAAAATTTATAGAATGTCTTCTGGATCACTCTGGTATAATACGCAACAATTTCTGGGGTCCCTGTCCCATTTAATGATTGTTTGGCCAAAAAGATGGATTATTAATAAATATGCAGATGACAATTTTTTAGGCGGGCTTGTCCCCTTTAAACTCATCTATTGAAAGCCCATCCAGTATTATCTTTTAGTGGAATTTATAACAGTCTCTCAATTTCCTCAGTAAGATAAAAAGGAATTGATATC
>JACVJB010000261.1 GCA_015711775.1 Actinomycetota bacterium
GATGTATATTACAACCAGCCATTATCAATCGCAAAATCACCTCTAGAAGATCAAAGATGCCTTTCCTTTCTCCAATCAGACCAAGAAAAGTAATATAAACAGTTTTACTTCCCTTTTTTAACTTCTCGCCTATCTCCGGTAGCACCGTGGCATTGTGAACCACAGTGATATTACTTTTTGGCGCGACATTTATTATTGCTGTTTTCCAGCTATAGGACAGGCAGATAACTATGTTTGAATCCTCGAGAAGAGATTTTATTCTGCGTTTCCAGCCAAGTGAAGCGAGCGGATATTGTTCTGAAAAAGAAGCGCCGTGAAAATGATATATTATCTTTTTTTTGAATAACTTAACCAACCTAAAATAAAAATATTTCCTTTTAATACTTGTTATGTCGCCGCCATGAATATGGATAATGCCTATTTTCTTAAATATTAAGTAATAAGCTGTTTTCAAAAGCCCCGTAAATGCTTGCAAATATTTGCGTGCCTTTAAGCCGTCCACGTGCGATGCCACAAGATAAAATTTGTTTTCTTGGGCAAGACTTGTACCAAGCAGACCTTTAATAACGGTTGAGATGCCGCCTTTGACGGATATATCCGGTGCGATGAAAAGGATTGTCTTCATTCTGTAATATCTACTTTTATGAGGTTTTATAATTACTTTGTGGTGCGTACGCGAAAAGAATAAATGGTGCAAGGAGCAAGTATGTCGTGGGGAATTCACCGCCCTGAAATAATATAAAAGTCAGAAAGCCTGCGTATATCGAAAGCCCCATCATCTTAAGTGCCGGCTCCTGAATGCTTTGAATATCTCTAAAAACATTTCGCAAGAAAAATAACATGATTAAAAAACCCAGTAATCCATTTACAACAATCTCGTTTATAAAACCATTATGTGCAAATACTGCCATGCCCGTCTTACGATACATACGGTTGCGAAGTTCGGTTTCGCCAATACCCACCAAAGATTCTAAGGGCGTGGCTTCAATGTAAATTTCAATGGCTGCGCTTGCAAAGGTTAATCTTCCTGATCCAAGTCGATCTATATTAACAGACGTGTCTTGCGAATAAATAGTTCTGCCTAATACTCGATTCATTAGAAGATTTGTGTCGATTAAGTTATAAATTAAAAGTAGTGTCACAGCCGAGGCAACGATAATAAATTTGATGCGTTTTTTGAATGTTCGCGAAAGCATACCATAGCAAAATAAACCCATGATGAAAACGGCAAAGCCGGCACGCGCATAGGTAGTAATCAAGACAAAGAGAAGATAAATAATTAAAACTACATAAGAGATTTTTAATCTTTTGCTTTTCGATTGGATAAATAATAATATTGCAAGCAATGCGCATAATGACAGCGCCAGAGATGCTGAGTGTGCGTTTTGGAAAACACCGACAAAACCCGGTTCGAACACCCCGAGAATACTTAAATCGTATCCTTTGCCTAAGGGTGTCAATAGATTTAATTGAAAGGGTAATGTTGAGAGGGCAACAAATATAACACTATATAACAGAAAGCGCGTAAGTTGTTCATTTGAGTAATTCCGAATTACCAGATAGTGTATAAATAAAACATAGAATAATCTTTGAAATGTTAAGAAGATACCATCAAACGGCTGCGCAATGAAAAAGCACATTAAAAGAGGGTACAAGGCGTAACAATAACCAGCAAAGAGAGTGTATGGTTTTGGTCTTTCGTGTGTACGAACAAATGGTAAGTTTATAACTATTAATAAAGCCATTATGGCTACAAATAAAGTCTTCCATAGATGTGAAAACTTTATTGCTTCGCCAATAGTAATGGGCTCAAAATAAAAAATTGCGAAAATAAGCGCAAATATTATTGTCAGTTTAAGATATTTCATTTTTTATGAGTGAATCAGTGGAGTCTGCAAACCGCTTTTTAAATTTATATAACTCTTTTTTTATAAACATATTTCTTAAGCCTGGCTATTTTTTTCAACAAGGTTGGCGACAGCATGCAAAAGGATAACAATAATAATTTTTTCAAATACAAAGACTTTAATCGTACGGAAATAAGTATTCGCATTGCATCTTCCCGCTTTCCAACGAGCAAGCATTTTAATGCTAATTGTATTTGTTTACGTTCAATATATTTTATAAAGTATGGCTGATGATCAGATTTGTTATAGTATAAGCGCCAATTATTTATAAGCTTTTCTTCTTCCGGATAATAAATGTTTGCAGCATTACTTACAGCATAATGATAAATAGCCGCTGGTCTTTTGCTGAAAATGATAGGGTATTTCAAAGCTATACGCAGCCACATATCAAGATCTTCACCGCATCTTATCTTTTTAGCAAAATCTCCTATATCTGAAAATACATTTTTAGGAATGCATGCTGTTGAACTTGTTACAGGCGGATCACCCAAAAAAGCAGTGCGAAAATAATCTTTAATAACACCTTCACTGTCCTCTGTAATTGATATTTCTTTAATGTCAGCTTTTTTTCTTTGTCCATCATTTCTTACAATATAATAAGAGGCCGCATAAATTCCTCCGCCAGGATATTTGTCTATTAGTTTCTTCATGTCAGCTAAATAGTTTGGTAACCATTCATCATCAGCATCTAGAAAGGCAATGAAATCACCATTGGCTAGTTCTATCCCCTTGTTCCGTGCGGCAGAAACGCCCGCATTTGTCTGATGAAGCAGCTTTATATTCTGATTATTAAATTTTTTTACTATTTCATAACCGTTATCAGTAGAACCATCGTTGATGACGAGGAGTTCAAAATCCTGGTGGCTCTGAGACAAGACGCCCCGTATCGCCCGCTCGATGTAGTTCTCTTTATTGTAAAGGGCGATTATGACAGAAAAAAACATTTAATT
>MU158509.1:0-1009 GCA_015711775.1 Actinomycetota bacterium
CCTCATCAGCTTGTTGCAGCTTTTAAATCTACTCTTGAAGAAGTCAGAAAATCTGACTTGCTTCTCTTAATTGTTGACATCAGCAGTTCTGGTTTTGAAAAAAATATCGAAAGCGTTACAAATGTTTTGAAAGAAATTGAAGTGACTGACAAACCGATTGAAATTGTTTTTAATAAAACAGATATTTTAAGTCAGAAAGAACTTAATAAAATTAAAATAAAGTACAAGAATGCAGTTTTTATATCTGCCTTAAAAAACATAGGCCTTGAACAGCTTTATGAGAGAATAAAAAACTCCGTAAACCAGACAAGAATTGAGATATCCTTAAAGATTCCATACAGTGAAAATGATATGATTTCCTTTATTTACAGGAATTGCAAAATACTTGAAAAAAATTATCTTGAAGACGGGACATTACTTGTGATATATGCAAATTTAAAAATTATGGATAAAGTAAAAAAATATCTCTACAGAAAAAAAGTATTAAAAAGACCTGTTAAAAATACTTCCTTATAACGCCTATAACTTTTCCAAGTATTTTTACATCTCTAACTTCAATTGGTTCCATAAAATCATTTTCAGGCATAAGCTTAATACTTTTTGTTTTTTTGAAAAACCTTTTTACCGTTGCTTCATCCTCAATTAATGCCGCAACTATTTCACCGTTCATGGCCGTTTCCTGTTTTTTGACGATTATATAATCCCTGTCAAGTATGCCTGCATTTACCATGCTGTCGCCTGTAACCCTGAGCATGAATACTTCATTATTATTTTTAACAAAATCTGCGCTTACAGGAAAATAATCTTCTATGTTTTCTTCTGCCAAAATTGGCGTCCCTGCAGCAATGCTCCCCAATACCGGTATAAGCACTGTGTTATTATCAAAAAAATTACCTGTTTGATGGCCGGCAGGGGAGTTGTCCGGAGGAAAAAACATATCAGAAACTTCCCTAAGAATCTCTATCGCGCGTGGTTTTGTCGGATTCCTTTTGATATAACCAAATTCCTC
>MU158509.1:1019-2852 GCA_015711775.1 Actinomycetota bacterium
GCATGTATTGTGGCAGAAGAACTTAAATCCACGGCTTGCGCAATTTCCCTTACGGTGGGGGGATAACCGTATTCTCTTGTTTTTCTGATTATATAACCAAGTATTTCATTCTGTCTTTCGCTAAGTTGATGTCTTTTTTCTTCCATGGACTAAATGATAACACAAAAGCGAACCCGATGCAAACACAGGTTCGCTTTGCTTTATGATATAAAATTTAAAATCCTGCAATCTTAACAGGTAAATAATATAAAAATCCCTGAGTATTATTTATCTTCTTTCTTAATCCATGTCATCATTTTCCTCAGTTCTTTGCCGACAACTTCAATCGGGTGATTTTCCTCTTTTTTCTTTATCGCATTATAGACGGGCCTTCCTGCCTGGTTTTCAAGAATCCAATCTCTTGCAAAAGCGCCGGACTGTATATCCTCAAGGATTTTTTTCATATTTTTTCTTGTTTCTTCAGTAATAATCTTTTTACCTATTACCATATCACCATATTCAGCAGTATCGCTTATGGAATACCTCATCCATGAAATACCGCCTTCATATATGAGATCGACTATCAGCTTAAGCTCGCTCAACACTTCAAAATAAGCAATTTCCGGCTGGTACCCGGCCTCCATAAGAGTGTCAAATCCTGCCCTTATAAGCTCTGAGGTACCTCCGCATAAAACAGCCTGCTCTCCAAAAAGATCTGTTTCTGTTTCTTCCTTAAATGTGGTTGTAATTATGCCGACCCTTCCTGCGCCGATAGCTTTTGCATATGCAAGAGCTGTTTGTTTGGCTTTTCCTGAAAAGTCCTGGTAGACAGCAATAATTGCAGGAACTCCGCTTCCTTCAGCATACATCCTTCTAACTATATGGCCGGGACCCTTAGGGGCAATCATTATAACATCAATATCTTCCTGGGGAACAATCTGGTTATAGTGAATATTGAAGCCATGAGCAAAGCACAGAACATTGCCTTTTTCAATATTTGGCTCAATAGCTTCGTAATAAATTGTTTTCTGTAGCTGGTCGGGGAGCAGTACCATGATAATATCAGCCATTTTTGAAGCTTTATCTGCGCTGTAAACTTCAAATCCTCTGTCTTTTGCAGCTTCCCAGGGCTTGCTGCCCTCAAGTTCTCCGACTATTACATCCATTCCGCTTTCACGCAGGTTTTGCGCATGAGCATGACCCTGGCTTCCATATCCGATTATAGCTATTTTTTTTTCACTAATTATAGCCATATCTATACTGCCGTCATAATTGATTTCTGCCATTTTTTTCCTCCCGTAGTTAAAATTTTAAATGATAATATTGATAATTAAATTATCTGGCTATTTTAACAAATATGAAGAAATAATTATACCAGTTTTAAGAAAGAATGCTTTCGGGATTTAAAAGAAACTGGAGGGAAAAAACCGTATATTTTTAACAAAAATAATCATCAGGGCCAAAATTATAATCAAAGCGTTGACTGGTGGTCTTTCGGTGTTCTATGCTACGAAATGTTAATTGGTCAATCACCGTTCAGTGGCTGTGATGAAGACGAGCTGTTCTGGTCAATCTGCAATGAAATTCCTTGGTTCCCAGCGTTCCTATCAAAAGATGCCCTCAAGTTCCTTCAAGCAGTAAGCATATTTATTTGTCTTTTGTCCTGGCATGATCTCCTAAAATCTTTCATACATATTTATAGTTATTGGAAAAAGATGCGACAATTAGATTAGGGTCCCTAGGTGCCGGAGATGGTGATATCATTTATCATCCATTCTTCAGTAAGATAAACTGGGAAAAGCTCGAACGAAGGGAATACACTCCACCATTCAAACCAGAAGTTGTAAGTAATTG
>JACVJB010000264.1 GCA_015711775.1 Actinomycetota bacterium
TTGCAAGAATAACTCCAATATTTCTTTTTTTGCAATCAAGCAATGCCTGCCTGTTTAGTTCAGGAAGCTTTGAATTATTATCCAGAAGAGTTCCGTCTACGTCTGTTACTACAAGTTTAATCATTTGCTCAGGTGTGTTGCAAGTCCGAAACAGTCCTCAGCCGCTTCCATAACAGCTTCAGATAATGTCGGGTGTGAATGAACAGTTTCAGCAAGAGTGTCAACCACCACTTCGCCTTTCATCGCTACAGCTATTTCATGAACAAGGTCGCTGCACCTTGGGCCCACCATTTGCGCTCCAAGTATTTCCCCTGTGTCTTTATCTGTAACTATTTTTATAAAGCCTTCAGTTTCCCCCGTTATAAAAGCTTTACCGCTATTGCTGAATGGAAATTTTCCATAACAAACATTATATCCGGCAGCTTTTGCCTGCTCTTCATTAAGGCCCACTGTGCCGATTTCAGGAGATGTAAACACAGCCCATGGTATTACCCTGTAGTCCATGGATTTATCTTTTCCTGCAATATTTTCTGCAGCAATTATTCCTTCTGCGGAAGCGACATGCGCAAGCTGCAGTCCTCCGATGACATCACCAACCGCATAAATATTTGGAACATTTGTCCTTAACTTTTTATCTACTTTTATAAAGCCTCTGCCGTCTGTCTCAATGCCTGCATTTTCAAGCCCTATATCTGAAGAAAGCGGTTTGCGGCCTACCGAAACAAGTATTTTATCAGCTTTTATTTCCTGGCCGCCTTTCAGCCTGCATATAAATCCGTTGCCTGATTTTTTTACCTCTTCGGCAACTGTATCTGAAAGTATTTTTATGCCTTTTTTCTCAAAAACTTTAGTTATGGTTTTTGAAACCTCAATATCTTCTGTCGATAATATACGCGGCAAAATTTCAATTATTGTAACTTCACTGCCAAAAGAGTTAAAAATATTTGCAAATTCTGAGCCGATAACTCCGCCACCTACAATAAGGAGAGACTCTGGTATTTGCTTAAGCGAAAGAATGCCGATATTGTCTATTATGCCTTCCCCGTCCAGTATAAAAGGTGGAACGCTCCCGGCAACAGCGCCTGTGGCTATCATTATGTTTTTAGCTTTAACTGTAACTTTGTCGCCATTCTCCAGTACAGTTTCTATGGTGTTTGCATCAGCAATGCTGCCGCTGCCTTTTACAAGCTCAATATTATTTTTCCTGAAATGATATGCAAGACCCTGTCTCTGCAACGAGACAACCTGGTCCTTCCTGGCCATGGCTTTTTCAAAATCAAGACTCTTAAATTCAGAGTTTATACCGAATATGCCTGAATTTTTTATTTCCTCTATTTTTTCAGCGACATGAAAAAGCGCTTTTGTAGGTATGCATCCCCAGTTAAGGCAGGTACCTCCCAGATGCTCTTTTTCAATTACAATTGTCTTTACTCCAAGTTTGGACGCCCTTATTGCACCTACATAGCCTCCGGGTCCCCCGCCAAGAACCGCAAGATCCGCATTTTTTATTTCCATTTTCTCCAGCTCCTTTGATAGCTCTAAACAGACTCTATATATTCACAGTACCTGGTACTTGCTGTTATACTATCCTGATAATATTTATTATTGTTTCTTACAGCATGAAATTTAATATGTCCCGAAAATTATAATATGGATGATTTTAATTACAACACTTTAAGCAAAAAAATATTAGGCAGCTTAAAAGATTTACCCGATGAATCTGTATCTGGCACTGTTGCATTTTGTGATCTTGGCCTAATCGGGTATGAAAATGCCTATTTTATACAGACACAGCTTTTTGAGCTTATTAAAGATTCAGGCATGGCTGGGGTTATTTTACTGCTTGAGCATAAACCTGTAATTACCATTGGAAACAACGGAAAGCGGGATAATGTTATTGCCGGTTTTAACGCGCTTAAAGAGCAGGGCATTGAACTGGTACAGTCAAACCGTGGAGGGGACGTCACTTTCCATGGCCCGGGCCAGATTGTATGCTATACGATATTTAACCTGAAAAAATTCGGCAGTGATTTAACCGCATTTGTTTACAGCCTTGAAGAGGTCATAATATCAGTTCTTTCTCTGTATGGCGTAAAAGGCTCCAGGATTGATAAATTAAGGGGCGTGTTTACTGAAAAAGGCAAGATAGCATCAATCGGGCTGCATGTTAAAAAATGGATAACAATACATGGATTTTCATTTAATATAAGCGTAAACCTTGATTATTATAAAAATATTATTGCATGCGGGCTTAAAGATTACCGCCAGACATCACTGCTGGACATAACAGGAAAAAATGTACCACTGGCTGAAATTAAAAACAATATAATTGAAAGCTTTAAAAATGTATTCGGGATTAAAATATATAAAATTTCCCTTTAAACATAGCTTATTTTTTAATAGCCTTGCTGCCGGATTTTGTATTCGATGAGGGTTTTTCAGAGTTTATTTTTTTAACTTTTTCCTCTTTTGAAGTATCTTTCTTCAGTACCTCATAAATATCTCTGAGGACTTGTAGCGGTTCCCTTATTAGTCGCTTGGGAAAAAAAGGAGTAAGGGTTGCAAAAGCCTTCTTCATATCTTCTGTCATTCTGTGAGGCTTGGTAAGGATCCTGTCAATAAAATCCTCTGCAAAAACTGTACGAAGATGCCTTCTGTCTATCTCTATTTTTTTTGTGCACTCATCGCATATAACACTGCGCAGATAACTTCCTATATATTTTACGGTATGAGGCGTTTCCTCATTGCAGTTAATGCAGAACAGGTTTATTTTTGTCACTTCATCTTTCATACAATGATAATATACTAAAGGGCATTTATAAACAATCATTAAAAAGCGAATTT
>JACVJB010000265.1 GCA_015711775.1 Actinomycetota bacterium
TAAGACACGGCCAGACTGAATATAATGATAAAAGCATTTTCAGGGGACAACTGGACATACCTCTTAACTCATATGGAATTAGCCAGGCTGAATCAATTGGTAAAGCACTTAAGGTAATCACATTTGATGTAATATATACAAGTCCACTTATAAGAGCAAAAAAAACTGCTGAAATCATAAATAAATACCAGAGTGGCAAGTTAAGTCTTAATGTCGAAAATAACTTTATTGATTTAAATTACGGCAAGTGGCAGCAAAAAAGCCACGAAGAAATTAAAAAAAATTACTCCAAGCTTTATTTTGAATGGGAGACAAGCCCATATAATACAAAAATACCTGATGGCGAATCTTTACATGATGCACAAAAAAGATCCTGGAATGGTTTAAAAAAGATTATCGGTAGTAGTAAAGATAAGATAATATGCATTGTTTCTCATAGGGTAATAAATAAACTTTTAATTTCGAAAATTCTTGGCATACCAAAAACCGGATTCTGGCAGATAAGACAGGATACAGGCTGTATAAATATAATAGAATACAAAGACAAAAAATTTACGATCATTAAATTAAACAACAATGCCAATACCTCTGATTTTGTGAGTAGCATAGACTCGATAGATTTTTAAATGAAAGTTTTTTGACTTATTTTGCAGTTTTTATTTTTCTTCCCAATACAATAAATTGTTATGTTTATTTACTCCTACTACTTTTTGTAATTATTTTTTTATACAGGTCTTTTCCAAAACTTGTCTTAAGTGGCTTACCTTCAATTATTCTGAAAGTTCGTTTTCCATCACTTTGTCTTTCAGCAATTAAAAAAATTGCATTTTTAAATCTTTTTTTGTAAAACTCACCAGCCAATTCATACATATGTGTTACAAAGAAAATTCTGATATTTTTTTTAAGCAATGCAGATACTATCTGTCTTGCAATCTCTGATCCCTCTCTTTCATTTGTTGCAGAAAAAGACTCATTAAAAAGTATTATAGAACCTGGGGTAATATTATCTAAAATATCACTCATCCTTGAGAGCTCCTCATCAAGTTTCCCACTTTTCATTGAAGCGTCTTCTTTTCGCCTGTAGTGTGTAAAAAGTGTTTTACATATATTTGAGCTGAAATATTCAGCAGGAGCAAACAATCCGCACTGCATCATTAATTGAGATAGGCCTACACTTCTTAAAAAAGTAGATTTTCCTCCCTGATTTGCTCCGGTTATTATCACTAGGGTTTTTTTGTCTGCAAAAATATCATTGCCTACAATGCTTTTATTAACTGTTAAGGCAAGGCAGATATCATATAAACCTTTATATGAAAGCTTTATATTTGTTGAGTCTGCAGGATCAGGAAATGAAACTGGTAAACCTATATCTGTAATCTTCTGATATAAATTTAAACACCCTATATAAAAAGACAGCTCAAGCCGTAAATTTGTAAAAAAACTGTAGATATGTTCAGTTGACTGGGCAAGTGCATTGGCGGCAATGTTAATGCCTCTATTTTCTATTTCAGATATTGCTTTTGCTCCGCTTTCATCACGAGGATCAATAAAGAAAGTATAAGATGGCAATCTCTTGCTAAAAACCCTTTTGACAAGATTGCCTTTTTTATCCAGATGTTTCCTAAGTATATAATTGTCTGAAACGTTACCATCAGTTAACTCGGCACTTATTAAGACCCCATGGCCAAAAGTAAGCTCTTTTAGGTGATTTCTTACTACAGAGAAATATTCATTACTGAATTCAGTTTTTAGCATTTTAAAAAATGCCGTAAAGCCTTCAGACTTAAAATTGTTTTCATTTTCGTCAGCTATATCTCTTATTTTTTTAAGCATATCAACAAATAGCTGCATCAGCTGCACTGCACTGTATAATATACTGGAAGGATAGTTAGAAAAAACGCCGCCAAGATGATGAGTTCTTTTAACTTCAATTGTTTGAACTGTAATATCATAAATACTTCTTATTATGTTAGGGTTTCTAATACAATCTCTGAGAATATCCTGTCGATACTTTATAGTTCTGATATCATCTAAACTTGTTAAAAAAACTTTATTTGCTATTTCATATAATTCTTTATTTCCAAGAGCCATTGCGCTAAAAAGCGTTTCTAATTCAAGGTCTTTAATTAAATCCTCTGAATTAACAGGCATTTTTTGCTCAGGATCAAGATCTTTATCTTTATACATCAAAAATACTCTCATGGCCTGATTCGCTCCTTTATATAATGCTGTGTGAGCCGGTATTTTTCTGCAATAGTTATGGCATAGGCAAGACCATCAGCTTCTTTTCTAATTATTTTAAAAGTTCTAATTGCAGGGTTTTCGGGCTTTACTGTACTGACCATGCTGACTGTTTCAACACTAAAAGAGGAAAGCTCGACTATAAATGTTACCCAAACACAGAAAAGATTTAACTTAATTATTTTCTTCATAATTTTTTTACTTAAAAATATGGAATCCTGAAGTGATGTAGAGGTAAATATTTCATTTAATATAACAATGCTATAAGGGGTTGCGCTGTCCAGAATTAATTTTATTCTTAAAAGATCATCCTGGAGTTTTCCACGAAGGTTTTTTATATTTTCTTCCTTTTCAAAATGTGTAAAAATTTTATCATATAAAAATAGCTTTGCTTTTCTGCCCGGTACAGGAAGCCCCAGGCTTGCAAGGTAATGAACCTGCCCGAATGTTCTTGCAAATGTAGTTTTTCCGCCCTGATTTGGACCTGATACAATAATTACGCGTTCTTTATCTTTTAGGTAGAAGTCATTTGTTATAATTACTTCCCTTTCATAAAAAAGTTTATCAGCTAGTGCCAGGTCAAATCCTTCAAAGTTATG
>JACVJB010000266.1 GCA_015711775.1 Actinomycetota bacterium
TCCGTTTTTATCAACTAAATATTGTTAGTGAATCAGTATTGCTTCATTAAAATTGTCTTACAACCGGTTCTTTATTTTATTTTTCAGTGCTTAAAATGCCTGATTCCTGTAAATAGCATAGGGATTTCGAACTGATTGCATATCTTTATGGATTCTTCATCCTTGACTGAGCCGCCGGGCTGTATAATTGCAGCCACTCCTGCTTCAATTGCAATTTGAGCTGAGTCGCCAAACGGGAAAAATGCATCTGATGCAAGAACTGCGCCTTTTGCCTTTTCCCCGGCTTTTTCAATAGCTATCCTTGTTGCGTCTACCCTGCTCATCTGCCCTGCCCCTATGCCAATAGTTGATTTAGCCGATGCAAGCACAATTGCATTGGATTTTACATTCTTTACTACCTGCCATGCAAAAATAAGGTCATCTACCTGGGCAATGGTGGGCTTTTTATCTGTTACAACTTTATATTCAAGGCTGCCGTAAACTGAGGCATCAAGGTCCTGGACAAGCAATCCCCCGTCAATTCCTCTGATATCAAATCCCCTGTATTTGCTGCTGCCTGCAGAGAGTTTTTCAAGATAATCTTTAAGATTAAATTCAATTTTTAGTACCCTTATATTATCCCTCTCGCTGAGTATTTTAAGCGCTTCAGGCTCATAATCAGGCGCTATAAGCACTTCAACAAATTTATCCGACATAAACCTTGCAGCATCAGATGTCCATGTGCAGTTGCATGCAATAACACCTCCAAAAGCGGAAACCGGATCCCCGAAGTGGGCGTTATTATAAGCCTGTGTAACAGTTGGCGCAGTTGCTACCCCGCACGGATTATTGTGTTTAATGACTGCAACACATGGTTTTTCAAATTCTTTCACTATTGCAAAAGCGGCATTTGCATCAAGTATGTTATTATATGAAAGTTCTTTTCCCTGAAGCTGCAGGCTTTTTGCAAAAACACCTGGCCCTGCCCCTGAAGCTCTGTAATATGCAGCTTTCTGGTGTGGGTTTTCGCCGTATCTTAAATCCTGTATCTTTTCATAACTGAGCTTTAATACATCGTTAAATGTTTCGCTGACTGAAATAATTGCATTTTCTGCGCTGCTTTCGACAAAATCATCTTCAGCTTTTGTACAGTCTATTTTCAGATAGGGCCTTACATTTATACTGCTTTTTTTCTTTTCCGCGTTTAAATTATTTATGAAGTAGTTAAATATTACGCTGTCGTACTCGCATGTGTGCTGAAATGCTTTTACACTTAGGGTAAATAAAGTGTCATCTGAAATTTCTCCGCCTGTTTTTAAAAGCTCTTCTGCAATTGCGCCATAATCTGCAGGGTCAACTACCACTGCAACGCTTCTGCTGTTTTTAGCTGCGCTTCTAATCATTGTTGGGCCTCCAATATCTATGTTCTCTATAGCCTCTTCAATTGTAACGCCAGGTTTTGAGACTGTCTGCCTGAACGGGTATAGATTAACAACCACCATGTCAATGAGCTTTATGCCCGCATCTTCGGCCTGTTTTAAATGATGCGGTTTTTTCCTGTCTGCAAGTATTGCCCCGTGGACAAACGGATGAAGAGTTTTCAGCCTTCCCTCAAGCATTTCAGGAAAACCTGTAAGATCCTCAACTTTTAAAACGCTGATACCCTGCTCTGAAAGTTTGCTGTATGTTCCTCCCGTGGAAACTATTTCTACGCCAAGATTTTGTAGGCTGCGCGCAAGCTCGACTATGCCTGTTTTGTCTGAAACGCTTAAAAGAGCGCGTTTTATTTTTACCGGCATTTTTCTCTCCTTATGCTAAAAAGTATTATAAAATTTTAACTTTTCTTCCCTTAAGCAGAATTCTTCCCTCACAGAAATACTTCACTGCCAGCGGATAAATTTTGTGCTCGACAGCATGGATATTTTCTTCCACTGTTTCAATTGTATCATCCTGTTTAATGCTGAGAGCTTCCTGCATTATTATGGGCCCGCTGTCAAGGCCTTCGTCTACAAAATGAACCGTTACTCCGGTTACCTTAACTCCGTAGTCAAATGCGTCCCTTATGCCGTGAGTGCCCTTAAAAGACGGAAGAAGAGCCGGATGTATATTGATTATCCTGTTCCTGTATTTATTTATAATGGTGGGACCCAACAGGAGCATATAGCCTGCAAGCACAATAAGATCTATGTTATTTTGGGCCAGCATAAAATCAATTGCGTCATCATACTCTTTGCGGCTGTTATGGCTCTGGGGGCTGAAAGTGCAGGTTTTTATTTTATTTCTTTTTGCCCGCTTAAGAGCAAATGCTTCTGCATTGTTGCTGAAAACCAGCACAATTTTTCCATTGCCAAATCCGTGCTTTTTCTGGTAGTCAATTAAAGCCTGGAGATTTGAACCGAATCCTGATGCAAATACTGCAATATTTGTCATATAATCCTTACCCTGCCGGACCCTTTTATAACTTCACCTATTACATAAATGCCTTCACCGGATTTTTTGGCATACTGCTGTATTTTTTCCTTATAACTTGCATCTGCAATCAACACCATGCCTATGCCCATATTAAACACCCTGTACATTTCGTCTCTTTCAATATCTGCTGCTTCTTTAAGGAAAGTAAAAATCTCAGCAGCGGGCCATGAGTTGCGCATAATTTGCGCATCAAGATTTTGCGGTATTATCCTGTTAATATTTTCGTAAAATCCCCCGCCGGTTATGTGGGCTATGCCGTTTAATGCTATTTTTTCCGCATAAATTCCCTTTAACACTTTATAATAAAGCCTGGTGGGAATCATCAGGATCTGGCCCAGCTTTTTATTTTTCAAATTGTTTGCCTTGAAATTATAGTTTTTATCAA
>JACVJB010000267.1 GCA_015711775.1 Actinomycetota bacterium
ATTATCCTGACAGGTATCTCTACACAAGTTACAGCATTGTCGAAGATATTTATGACAAACCTTCGATAATATTAAAAACTACAGGTCCAAGGGATATTTACTTATTCGGGCAAAAAATCTCAACAATTGTGACAATAGTGGTTGTACTTATGACAACTCTTATTGGCATAATTACAATTTCTGCCCTTAATTATTATTTTTTCAAAAGAATTTATAAATTGAGCCGTCTTGTTGAAAAAATTGGAAGGGATAAAAGTCTTGCCCAGAGAATTAAAGTTGCCGGAAACGATGAAATATCAACACTTGAAAAAAGCATAAACTCCATGCTTGGCGACCTTGAAAAATCCCATGAACTGGCGCTGAGAGCACAACAGATGTATGCAGATTTATTTGAGTATTCTATTGACGGTATTTACAGGAGTAACCTCCAGGGTCAGTATATAAATGTAAATAATGCTCTTGTCAAACTGCTTGGATACAGCAATAAAAAGGAACTCTTAAAAATAAACACAAGGGACATATACTGTGAAGAAAAAGACAGGCCTGAGCTGCACACATCAAATAAAACATACGGGGCGTGCCTTAAAAGAAAAGACGGTAACAAAATCTATGTTGAAATAAGCACAAGAATTGTTATTGAAAACAGTATGCCTGCATATTATGAGGGGATAGTAAGAGATATCACTGAAAGAAAACAGTATGAGGAAAGAATAAAATATATATCATTTCATGACAAATTAACTGATCTTTATAACAGGGCATATTTTGAAGAGGAGATGAAGAGGCTCAAAAAAACAAGGAATCTCCCTGTTACAATAATCTATGGCGATGTCAATAACCTTAAAGAAATAAATGACAACCAGGGACACGAAACCGGGGATATACTTCTTAGAAAAATTGCAGCAATACTTAAAGACTGCTTCAGGGAGGAAGATATCATATCAAGAGTTGGCGGAGACGAGTTCTGTATTATTCTGCCGGACACAACCAGTGAAGATGCCGAAAAAATAATTGAGCGCGTTAATAGAAGATGCGCAATGGAAAGCGATGAAAATCTCACCATTAGCGTTGCTTTTGGAATAACTACAAAAACAGCGGCAAGAAAAAATTTGTGGAAACTTTTAAAGGAAGCCGAGGACAGGATGTACAAAAATAAAAAGCTTATCAAAGATAATGCAGCAAACTAGCCTTTTTATGATAAGGCCGGTATTTAACGGAATGCATAAATTAGGTTATTTCTCAATTCCCTTTCTTGCCTGTACGCCTTCATTGTAGTAATGCTTGATCTCCCTCATTTCCGTTACAAGATCAGCAGCATCCAGTATTTTACTGTCAGCTTTTCGGCCTGTAAGCACAAGTTCAACATTGCCCGGTTTAGATTTAATAATATCTGTAATTTCAGCAACAGTTACAAGCCCGAAAAATTCTGCAACAGTAATTTCATCAAGAATTATAACATCATATTTTCCTGAAGATATTATCCGGCTAACTTCTTCAATGCCTTGTTTTGCAGCCAATACATCCTGTTCTGTTGGCTCCTTTTTTATAAAGCATCCCCTGCCATACTGTTTTACTGTAATATTGTCGCTCAGGTTTTTTAGGCACTTTATTTCGCTGTATATGAGCCCCTTAATAAACTGGGCAATATAAACTTTTAAGCCACATCCTGCAGCGCGCACGGCAAGCCCTAATGCCGCAGTTGTTTTTCCCTTGCCTGTCCCGAAATATACATGCGTATAACCTTTTTGCAGTTTATTATTCATATTTATAGCAATTCCTTTCACTTCCCTTAAAGACCCAAACAGAATGAAAAAGAGAGCTGTTCCCCTCATTTTTTAAGGCTTATTCATTTTTCTGTGAAACCTGCGCCTGGTCAAATGTTGCCTTTTCATTTAATATTTTCACTGCAGCTTCTGCAATGCTTATTCCTATTGCAGCGCCTGTACCCTCCCCAAGCCTCATATCAAAATTAAAAAGAGGGCTAATGCCAAGTTTTTCAAGAACTACCCTGTGGCCTTTTTCCACTGAACAGTGAGAAGCAATCATATAATGCTTTGAAGCCGGGGCGATGGCTTCAGCAATCAGCGCCCCTGCGCCGGAAATAAATCCGTCAATTACAACAGGAACTTTTCGTGAAGCGCAGCCAAGAATTATTCCGGCAATTCCTCCAATTTCAAATCCCCCAATCTTTGAAAGGACATCCATTCCATCAGAAGGATTCGGGCAGTTCAGCTTTATCGCCTTTTTTATTGCTTTGACTTTCTTTAAAAATCCAGCCTCGTCAATGCCTGTCCCGTAACCGCTGACCTTCTCTGCGTTAACAGCGCATATGCATGATGCGATGGCGCTGCTGGCCGTGGTGTTTCCAATGCCCATATCGCCTGTGCCGATAATTCCGTATCCCCTGTCAATCATCTCTGTTGCTACAGAAATGCCTGCCGATACTGCAAGGGCCGCCTGCTGCCTGCTCATTGCAGGCTCTTTTGTCATATTCCGGGTTCCGAATGCTATTTTTTTATCTATAAATATAATTCTTCTATCCTTATTACCCTCTGTTATATTTAATTCTGCCGCAACGCCAGCATCAACCACCACTACATCTGCGCCTGCATGTTTTGCCAGGACATTGATACCTGCGCCGCCTCGAATGAAATTATAGACCATCTGTGGGGTAACCTCCTGGGGATATGCGCTTACCCCCTCTTTGGCCACACCATGGTCTGCTGCCATTACAATAACAAGCTTTTTTGTAAGGTTCGGATCCAGCCTGCCTGTAATCGATGCTATTTGTTTTGCAAGTTCTTCAAGTCGCCCCAGGCTGCCAACAGGTTTTGT
>JACVJB010000268.1 GCA_015711775.1 Actinomycetota bacterium
GTAATTCTTATTTTTCATGAATAAAATCGGTAAGCAAAAAATACTGAAACAGTTAAACAGGAAAACTATGCTGAATCTGCTGAGGAATTCTGATGAGCTTTCTGTCTCAGAAATTGCGGAAATGATAAATTTAAGCAAACCGACTATTATGAAAATAATGAATTATTATATTGAAAAAGGTTTCATTATTTTAAAAGGAAAAGGCAGTTCTACTGAAGAAGGAGGGAAAAAACCCAATATATTTAAATTTAACGCAAACGGCGGGTATGCGATAGGAATGTCAATCACCGCAAACAAATTGAAATCAGCTGTCACTAATCTGAAGGGAGAAATTCTCAACAGCCTTGATGTAGATATAAATTGCAATGAAGATCTTGATTCAATATTAGACAAGATAATTAATTCATATTATGGGCTTATTGACAAAACAAAAGTGGATAGTTCAAAAGTTATAGGACTTGCTGTGGGGATTTACGGATTGACTGATTATGACAGAGGTATTGTATTTTATTCTCCACACTATCCATCCTGGGGAAAAAATATAAAGATGCAGGAAAAAATAAAGAAAAGGATCCCGGGTAATGTCCTGGTTATTATTGACAATCTGCCGAGGTTCCAGGTTTTTGCTGAAATGACTCTGGGAGCTGCAAGAAATTCAAGAAATGTCGTATCAATATTTGCCGGATACGGTCTTGCCTCTGGCATAATATTTGAAAATGATATAATTAGAGGCGCACATAAGATAATGGGTGAAGTAGGCCATATGATAATAAATCCGTATGAAGAACAGGAGTGCGCATGCGGGGCAAGAGGTTGTTTTGAAGTGATGGTTTCTATGGACAGATTAAGAAAAATTATTGATTTGAATAAAGAAAGATTCCCTGAGTCAACCCTTTTAAATAATTCCAGCAATGGAAGCATTCAGAACCTTGATCCTGAAGAAATATTTAATGCATATAAAAATAAAGACAGTCTTGCCGTAGAAGCGCTAAATGATATTACAAGCTGGTTTGCAGTGGGGTTATCAAATATTATATTGATTTATGACCCTGAGCTTATAGTATTGCATGGCATTTATACAAAAGCAGGCGATGAGTTCCTGAAGAAATTGAGAAATGAAACAGGAAAAGTTGCACTGAAAAATGTAAAAAAAGAAACTAAGATAAAATACTCAGAACTTGGCAGCAGGGCAGGTGTTTTAGGTGCAGCGACATATGTAATAAACAGATTTTTCAGTTAGCTACTAAAGTTTTAAAAAAATAATCTGTTGTATTTAGATGCAGCAGAAAATATAAAGGGAAAGGAGTGATTGGAAACAACATAAAAGTAATTTAACAGAGAGGGTGTTTGTCAAAGCATCCGAATAAGCGGAAAACAATTATTAAAATGGTAAAAGAACAAAGGGGTGAACATGAAAAGTAAATGGTCAATAATTATTGCGGTAATTATGGCTGTAACAATGATTGTTACATTGTCCATGGTTGGCTGCAAGACTACTGCGGCAGAAACTACAGCAGCAGGTGAGACCGCAGCCGAAACAACTGCAGCAGCTGAAACAACTGCATCAGCAGCGCTTAGCGGTGAGCTTAGGATCGTTTGGGCACAGTGGGCGCCTGCAGACTATCTGCAGAAACTGTCTGAAGGATTTACGGCTGAAACAGGAGTAAAAGTAACAATAGAGCAGATCCCGTGGGAAACATTTGTGCAGAAATATAATGCAGAAATGATAGCCCAGAATGACACCTGGGATATAATTGTCGGGGACAGCCAGGATGTTGGAGCAATGGCCACAGGAGGTCATTATGTTGATTTGACACAATGGTGTAAAGATAATGGAGTGCTTGAAGACTTCACGCCTGCTTCAATGACATACTATTCAGAGTATCCTAAAGGCAGTGGCCAGTACTGGGGAGTTCCAGTTGAAGGTGACGCGTTAGGATGGGCATATCGTAAAGATTTGTTTGAAGATCCTGAAAACATGGAAGCATTCAAGGCTAAATACGGGTATGATCTTGATGTGCCCAAAGACTATGACATGATGCTGGATATAGCAGAGTTTTTCCATGACCCTGACAATGATTTTTACGGAATAGCAATTTATGGTGACAATGGATATGACTCAATGGTTATGTTTGCAGAGCAGATGATATGGTCTTATGGCGGTGACCTTGGCGATTATTCAACAAACCAGGTCAAAGGTATTCTTGACAGTGATGCATCAGTTGATGGAATTGAAATGTACAGGAAGTTATTCCAGTTTACACCACCTGCATTCAACGATGCATTCTTTGTAAAAGCCAATAGTCGCCTAGGTTGTCAAATAAAAATATCTAAAGAATTAGAAGGGCTTGTAGCCAGGATAGCACCAAAGAGTGAGGTGTAATGAGGTATTAAATATTGTTTCCCATCACAACCTTTCGCAAAAAATACCCTGTCAATCCAGCAAATCCAGCTACAAGTCCTGCAACTAAACCACTCATCATAACCAATAATATGGAGTGTGGAAGGCTAAACAATTGAGCTATTTTTTGTGATAAAATGCTCTGGTTTTGTACATCTAAAATAAGAGCATAACCACTCCAAAGTAAAAATAGCGCAAAAAACGAGCTAAAAAATGCAATAGTAGCACTTGGAGAAATATAAAATCCAGCAATAAAAGCGATAATAGCTACTGTCCACCACGGTAGTACTAGTCCACTGAGAAGCGACAAAATGAAAATGACAAAAAATGACTTAAAGAATCGCATATTATTTTTGAGGTTTAAAGTGAGTGACGAAAAGACTTTTATTTTTTATGATATCAAGGACTTTAGAAAAATTTGCTTCAT
>JACVJB010000269.1 GCA_015711775.1 Actinomycetota bacterium
TCATAAATATACCCCCACGTATTAATAATTTTTTATAAAATAATGCGATATATACTATTTATGCCAGTAAGTTTCCCATCCCATGTATTTATCAAAAGCCTCATCCAGAATTGCAGCAACTTTTGACCTGTTCATTGCCACATGATGTTCAAAACCATTAATGCATAAATAATCCATAAGAACCTGGAGATTATCTATCCTGCATACAACCCTTCCCCCGGCTGACTCAATATAATCATCAGTAAACTGGCCTTCACCGAAATATGATTTGATAACTCCAAAGCTGTCATCTGTTGAAATCTTTGCAAAAGTCATTTCTCCTGGCCCTATATTAGCTTTGCAAGCCCCAAAACATTTGTCATATCCTATAGCTTTTCCAAGAATGTCAAGATTTGATATTTCAAATTCTTTTGCAATGAATTTTTTCGGGAAATTTGAGCAGTGAAAGTTTATGCATTTGTTCCTGTCGTCGCCAAAGTTATTGTTCCAGTCAAGATAGCCTGAAGGCTCACCGGAAGCAAGATACATGGAGTACATTGCAAGCGCTCCAGTTATGTCTGTCTCACAGGCCATCGGAACGCCCCTGTCGCCCAGCATACTCATTGGAAGGCAGGAAGCGCATCCGTAATTTTCCTGTATTGAGGTCCAGCATTGCATTGCGCCTGCAACGCAGCTGTTTTCTGCCATAAACTTGTCAACTGTAAGGCTTAACTTTGCAGACTTTATTATATTCTCCTCTTTAATTTCCGGAGAAATGCAGCCATATTTTTTCATTTCTTCAACCTTTGCCTTTACCGCGCTGTCATCATTTTTCATGGCGCCGGCAGCAGCAATAATTTCGGAAAGGTCAACCGGAATTACAGTAATACCGCTGTCCTGAAGAAGTTTTTCTGAATACCTTACAGTCTGGAACGCTGCGGGCCTTGTTCCAATCTGTGCAAGCCTTGCAGTTTTTAACCCTTTTACAACCCTGCATACTCTTGAAAAATAATCTAAATCATCCCTGAAATTTTTACTATTTATTGCGCATGTATGAAGGCTGGTGTTGGTAAAAGGTATTTTATACTGATAAAGGTTGTTGCATACAGATAATTTGCCGCAGAAAGAGTCCCTTCTGTCATCAGCACTCATTTTATCAAGATCATCATCTGAGGCCTGGACAAGCACCGGAACGTCAAGCTTTGCAATATCAAGGGTTGCAACTACTCCTATCTCATCGCCAAAATTCGGAAGGCTTACTACCACACCATCTATCTTTTCATAATTGTCCCTGAAAAGTTTTGCACATTTCTTGGCGTCTTCCACAGTCTCCACAACGCCAAACTTTGTGTCTTTTTCAGATAGAACAACATAATCAATGCCCATTTCTTCCAAAACAGAGATTAATTCTTTTCTTCCCGCCTTTGCAAGTTCCGGATTAAAAAATCCTCTTGTGCCGACAACTAGACCGAAGGTTGTTTTATTCATTTTATTACCTCTTTCAAATTTTTATGATTTATCTCTATTATTAAATACTGCCAATTTTTTTATTTTTAGAAATTAGCTTATCAAGAGACCAGAAATTATTTTTATTTAGAGCTATTAAAGTATTTAGAATAAAAAGAATTAATAAGATTACAAAATGATAATATCCGTAATTCATTTTTACAAATGCTCCAAGACAATTGCAATTACCAAGACTAATCTGAATGGCATGATAGCAGATATAAGAAAAACCTATTATCAGTACATTGAGATGAATTGCAGTAAATCTTACAAACAGGCCAATAACAAATAGCAACCCTAGGATTATTTCTATAGAAGGAATTGTATAAGTTATAATCTCAGTTAGATTAAAAGCAAATAATTTTAGCGTTATTATAGAATATCTGAAAAAAACAATACCTGTAAATTTTGAAATGCCTGAATATAAAAAAAGAAGGCCGATCAATATTCTTAGAATAGAGCAACTATAGTTAAAAAAAATTCTGGCTCTTTCGTTATTTTTTATCATTTATTGATAACTCTCCTTTATTTCATCATTAGTTTGTACAAAGGCCCCGGTTACATAGGCCATTACTTCTGGCTTTTTGACTTGTCCTCCAATAAAGCTTTTTATTA
Source organism: Actinomycetota bacterium (assembly GCA_015711775.1). Taxonomy (GTDB): domain Bacteria; phylum Actinomycetota; class Humimicrobiia; order Humimicrobiales; family Humimicrobiaceae; genus VGAZ01. Next base: position 2,101 of record JACVJB010000269.1, read on the forward strand.
GATCACCTTTATAGATAACATGGATTTTATGACAGAGTTCAAGTATTTCTTCAATTTCTGAAGATGTAAATAATATTGCAAATCCTGCTTTTGAAAGATCGTTAATTAATTTATAGATTTCAGCCTTTGCGCCAACATCAATGCCTCGTGTAGGATCATTTAAAAGTAATAGTTTTGGCCCAGTAGCAAGCCATTTTGCTATGACTACTTTTTGCTGATTACCACCTGATAGGGAATTTGCACTATTAAAAATGCTGTTGGTTACAATATTAAGCTTATTTATATAATCTTTTGAGACTTTTGCTTGTTTTCGCAGATTAATTAAACCAATAAAATTAGTAAGCTTATTTACTACCGCTAGAGTCAGGTTATCCCTTATAGTCCAATTAAGCATTAACCCCTGCTTATGTCTTTCAGCAGGAATCAAACCCCAGTTTTTCTCCATTGCTCTCCAGGGATTTAGTCTGTTTAACTGTTCACCTTCAAAAATTATTACCCCACTATCCTTTTTTTGGAGCCCAAAAAGTATTTGAAAAATATCTTCAATACCGCAACCTTCGAGTCCGGCAAAACCCAACACTTCACCTTCTTTTACTTCAAAATTAATAGTTTGCAGTCTATTCTTTTTATTGAGATCTCTGACTTGTAATAAAATTTTAGCATTATCTTTTAAAATATTTCTTTCAGGAAATACCTCCTGCAGTTTTCTGCCAATCATT
>JACVJB010000270.1 GCA_015711775.1 Actinomycetota bacterium
ATGCAATCTGTATTATATGATTAGTAATATCCGCATTATCAGTGGTTAATTCCACAGGGGGGACATCATAAATACTTACGACTTTGCCCCCATATTTCTTTCTCATTGCAGCAGTGATTCCAGGTACTGGTATCCAAGTGCCAATAGTCTGTCCGATTGCAAAGGTTTTTGCTTTTTCATACACGTCAATATCTGAAGTTGCCCGGTAAAAGTATGTTGCAATTAGATAGTTATTTTCAAATCCTTCTTCCGGCAATATTACAGGCTGCACTGATTCATTTTTTGCATTATTCATCTTAATTCTTTCGTAAAATTATTATTATTAATTTGATAGCTATATATTATCTTTGATTCTTTCAAATAAATTAAGGGCATTTTTTAATAATATTTTATCAATATCTTCATTAGTAATAAAATTATCATATTTTGCATATAACATGTCAGCTGCACTATAGAGGCTTTCAAGCATTTCATCCTGCATATAAAAGGGGTAATCACTTCCAAAAATAACCCTGCCCATGCATCCGGCCTAAGACTTAAATTTGTAAAGGAGCCATGCCATGGGGTGGTGGCCAAATAACGGATCTCTCCCTATATTGGTGCTTATATCCGCATAAACATTTTTATGCTTTCTTAACAGCATTGCTGTTTCCCTGAAATAAATTTTTCCTGAATGTCCGACTATAATAATAAATTCTGGAAAATCACATGACACTTCATCAATATATGAAGGATTGGAAAAACAGTCTCTGTATGGAATAACGCCAAGTGAACCTGTGTGGAATAAAACCGGTAAACCATATTTCTGCATTTTTTATAAAAGGGACATCACCCTGTCAATGTATGCGCCTGTATCAAACTTCCTGCGGCATCCATCGTAACTCATGTAGCGTATTTTACCGAAAATATTTCTTTGCTGCCACGGCCGGTCATGAACCCCGCCTATGCTCCATGCAATTCCTGCATAACCATTGGGATCCCTTCCATCCAGCATGTATTTATCATTTAAGTATATGGCATATTCAAGCGCCTGCTCCGGCGCCGATGTCCATTCAAGTATTTTTTTTGCCCAGTACATTCTCATATAACCATGCATCCTGCCTGTCATTGCCATTTCAAGCTGGGCAGCGTTCCACAAATCGTCATGTGTCTGAGCATTTTCAAATTCACTTAAATTGTAGATGTAATCCCTTCTGTCATGTCTGTGAACATTTAATGTTTCTTTTGCCCAAACGGCAAAACCATCAAATGAGTCATAATTGTCATTATAATAGCAGTAATTATCGGAAAGCTCCCTTCTTACTATAAGCTCTTCAAGAAATGGCTCTTTTAAAGCTTCATCTATATCCAGTTTAAGTATCTCAAGGGCAATTCTCTGCGCAGATATCTGGCCGAAATGAATGTAAGGGGAGAGCCCGGACTGGCCATTTTTGTTAGGGTCGTTTCTATTTTCACTATAATTATAAATTCCTTTTTGGAGAAAATTTCCAAGCACATCAAGAGCTGCACTGTATCCTGGTTTTATGTTAAGTACTGGTTGAGGGGTATTATTTATTTTTACATCCGCCATTAAATTTTCTGCATCTATTTTCCCGGATTCTTTGCCAGGGGACTTTTTATTCCTATTATTTAAAGGTTTTAAAACCTCTACTGTATTTGGAAAATCCTCAAGATAAGTGCCAAGGTGTTTTTTTATCTTTGGCCTTATTGTGTATGCGCCGTATTCCAGCTTATCTGATGTAATCCAGCAGGGGACTATATTGTGGGCATCCACTTCATATATATTTGCATCAATTGTCTGCAGTACACGTTTCTTCCAGCCCCTCTTTATTTTTAGAGGATCGAAATCCGTTACAAGGGTTGTTGCAGCTGATGTCCTGAGAAATCCAGGGATGGCCTTTTCAGGACTGTCTTTTATTATTTCAAAAGGAATACCGTAAGAAAGGCAGATTTTAAGATTCTGAGCAAGTCCTTTTATCATAAAATCATATTGCCTTAAGCCTGCGCCCAAAAAACCGGGGACAAGGCAGAATAAGATTATTAAAGATGTTTTAAGCTCGGCAGCTTTCCGGGCAGCAAAAATAAGGGCCCAGTTATCATAAATTCTCTGGTCCCTGCTCATCCAGTAAATGACTGGCCCGCCACTCGAGGCACTTTTTTTTATCAGTCTTGCCCTGCTTAAATTCATAAGTTAAAACTTATTGCGCTTTTTCAAATTTGAAAAGATATCTTACTCTTTTAATATTAAGGAAGAATTTAAAAGTGAAGTATCTCCCGGTTGAGGCCATATATTGCCTGTACTGCATTTCAAAGACTTTGGTAAGAAATTTTTCTTCGCGGATTAGCTGCCAGTGAAGAACTGCGCCTAAGAGAAATGCAAAAATTATAAATATAAGGTTACCGTTTATAAGGAAAGTGCCTAAAAAATACAAGTTAAAAAAAAGATATATAGGGTGCCTTGAAAAGGAATATATGCCGCCTGTTACAAGTTTGCCCGGATTTTTATCATCTATGCCAAGCCTCCAGGAAGTTCCAAGGTTTATAAGGGCAAGAATAAAAAAAGCAAAACCTGATATTATCAAAAAAAGTCCGGCAATTTTTAAGGGAAGCAGGTTAAAAAGCTTAATTTCAAAAAGATTGGGAAAAGTCCCGAATGATGTTTTTAAGGAGTAGGCGAGAAGGCTGAATGTCCATAAGTTTACAAGAACAAAAAGAACTATTTCAAAAACATGCCTGAGACCCTCGCGGGTAAAAATATTAATTTTAATTGCGCTTATTTTTTTCCGGCGTCTTAAATAAACAGCATTTCCTGTAAAA
>JACVJB010000271.1 GCA_015711775.1 Actinomycetota bacterium
TTAATATAATTCCACATAATCCCTGCTAAAAGGGATGAGAAAAAGCTGCAGATTCCTACAGATGTCTGATAAATTCCAAAAGCGGTTCCTGATTTTTCCTGAGGCACCATTAGCGATATATAAGCTTTGCCTGCACCCTCGGTTAGAGCCATATAAATTCCATAAACAGGAAATAAAAACCATAAGAAAAGACTTTTACTTATAAAACCAAAAAAGAAATACACGAGCGCAAAAATTAATAGCCCTGCAGTAAGCACTTTTTTTGCGCCGATCTTATCAACAATAATTCCTGCCGGTATGGAAAAGATTGCGTAAGTTAAATTAAAAAGAACATAAGCTAAAATGGTTATCTTAATAGCAAGTCCAAGATCCTGAGCTCTCAAGATGAGGAAAGCGTCAGAGCTGTTTCCAATTGAAAATATAATGCTTACAAGCAGAAATATTTTAAATGAAGGGTTCACATCTCTCCACTTAAGTTTTAAATCAGCAAAACAAAGCGCTCTTTTCTTTTTTTCTCTGACAAAGATAACAAGAAGACTTATTCCTATAAGGCCGGGAATGGCTGCAATATAGAACACAAGCCTTAAATTATCATTAAATATTGCAAGAAATAAAATTGCGGCAAGAGGGCCAAATACCGCTCCAAGGGTATCAAGCGCCCTGTGAAATCCAAAGGATTTACCTCTTATGTTTTCAGGACAGCTCTCAGCAATAAGTGAATCTCTTGCAGAAGTTCTAATGCCTTTTCCAAATCTGTCGATAAATCTTGCTACAAGCACAAAAGGCCAGATATATGACAGACCCAAAATTATTTTTGAAAAAGTAGAAAGAGAATACCCTCCAATAATAAATGGTTTTCTTTTCTGGAACCTGTCAGATATCCAGCCTGAAAATACTTTAAGTATTGAAGCAGTTGATTCAGCAATGCCTTCAATAACACCAACAATGGCTACCGGCACTCCCAAAAAAGTTGTAAGAAAAATAGGAACAATAGGGTAGATCATCTCTGATGCAAAATCATTAAAAAAACTTACCCAGCCAAGAGCAAAGACATTTCGCGGAATATTAAATTTATCTTTTAATTTTTTTATTTTATCTTTCAAGCTTACTTAAAGCTTCCCTATTTTCGGATAATATTTCAACTCTTGCTTGATGAATATTTAATAATTGTAGCCTTCTCAAGTGTAACAAGGCCGCCTTCAACAGTTTTATCAAGAAAAGGAAGTATTTTATTAATGTTTTGTTCCGTATCTACAATTTCAATAACAATTGGCATATCCTCAGATAGCTGAAGTATTTTTGCAGTATGAATTAAGCTGTCTGCTCCAAAACCCATAATACCCCTAAATACTGTAGCGCCGGATAGCTTTAGCTCTCTTGCTTTTAATACAATCTGCTCATATAAAGGCCTGCCTTTATGCCTGTCATCTTCACCAATTAAGATGCGAAGCAGATATCCTGTTTTTGATTCTTTCATAAATTACCTTTACCAAATAATTTTAACAAAAATCTTGCTGTAAATGATCCCGCAAATACAAGAATAATACAAAATACATTGTTTACAAGGGCATTTATAAGTGCAGTCATGTATTGCCTGTCTTTTAAGAGATTAAATATCTCAAGACTAAATGTGGAAAATGTTGTAAATGCGCCAAGGATCCCCATAAAAATAAATACCCTGATATTTGCAGATACAGTGATATTTTGAAAAAGTTCCCATAAAAAGCCTATTAATAATGCGCCAATTAGATTTACGGCAAGTGTTCCGTAGGGAAACAGACTTGCGGACTGCTTTTGGATAATACCTGATAAAAGATACCGTAGGAGCGCGCCAATTCCACCGCCAAGCGCCACATATAAAAGTCTTACAGCCATAAAAAAACTCCTATCTAAAATTTAAATTTAGCAGGAGTTATCAGCTCTATTTGAGCGGTTACAGGTGAACTCCATCACCAATTTTAAATAAGTATATAATTTTAAAATATAATATTCAACTTTAGAATTTTAAGAAAAATTTTTTAATTTGCCGCTATATTAAAAAATTCTACAAGGCGGGCTAGAAAGTTAGTAACTCTTATCAGGGATGCGTTTCACTTGAAGTCAATCATTAACAGGAATCGGATACAACCACAAAATATCTCCATATTTTTTGTATCCGATTCCCTCAATTTATTTCTATAATTATTTGATAATTGGAACCTTAAATTCCCCTGACATCTTTGTCCACTTCTCATCAATATTGAATTTGCCACATATCTCAGTATCTGTAACAGATGTTATCTCAAACTCTCCTGTTGACGTATCTGCTGTTGATATTGAAAGAGTTGATCCTCCTGTAAGCCTTATACCTGCGCTTACATAATTATCAACCCACTCTTTAACATTATATTGCCCAACACTTACAGGGACCGGGTCGCCCTGGCCTACAACAGTTAATGTAAACTGAATTACAGCTTGGCCATCTGAAAGAGTCACATCTTTTAAGTTTTCAGATGTTTCAAAATTAGATATATAGATAAACACACCTGTATTATTTGTTGAGTGGGAAAGATATGCTGACTGGGAACCAATGTTATCCCAACTTATAGGCATCCTATCAGAGTAGGCTCCATTTGTAGACTCAACTTTTACACTTGTTGCAGATGGGCACTCTCCAGCAGCCTGTGCAGTTGTTTCTGTGACTGTTTCAGCTTCAGTTGCCTGAGCTGCAGCTGTTTCTTCAGCCTGTTCTTCTGATGCCTGTGTTTCCGGGTTCGAAATTTTCTGATTTCCGCATGCAAGTGAAAAGCTTGACAGGGCGGCAATAATAATGATA
>JACVJB010000272.1 GCA_015711775.1 Actinomycetota bacterium
TTAATAGTGCTGGATATTGCATTTTCATTTCCCGGGATTGGTGATGAGGATATTATAACCATGTCGCCCCGCATAATTTTTACACGAGTATGCTCAGCCAGGGCCATTTTCCTTAATGTTGAAAGCGGCTCCCCCTGACTTCCTGTTGACAATATAACAATACGGTTTAAAGGAAAATCATCAATTTTTGTTATTGGTATGAATGTTTCCTCAGGAATTTTCAGGTATCCGAGCTCTGAAGCAATTTTTATAGTCTTTAACATGGTCCTGCCGGAAGCTGCAACTTTTTTATCCAGTTTTTTTGCAGCATCCAGAACCTGCTGTATCCTGTGTATGTGCGAGGAAAAAGTTGCCACAATAATTCTTTTTTGGGCCTGTTCGAATTTAATAGACAGGTTTTTTCCCACATCCCTCTCCGGGAGAGTAAAACCTTTTTCCTCAGCGTTGGTGCTGTCGCAAAAGAGTGCAAGCACCCTCTCCTGGCCAATATTTGATATTTTGGAATACTCTGTCACTTTTCCGTCTATAGGATACTGGTCAAATTTAAAATCACCGCTGTGAACAATATTGCCAATATCGGTCCTGAAAATTATGCCAACTCCATCAGGTATACTATGGTTTACCCTGAAAAATTCCATTTCGAAGGGCCCTATTAACAGCTTTTTTGAAGGATCAATTTCATTGAGCAGATTTTCATCGGAACTTTGTGAAAGATAGCTGTTGCTTAATTTAGACTTTATTAATCCGAGTGTAAGCTTTGTACCGTAAATTGGAATTTTATGAGGTTTTATTTCCTTTAAAAGAAATGGAATTGCGCCAATATGATCCTCATGGCCATGGGTCACTATAAGCGCTTTTATTTTGGATGCATTCTTTTTAAGATAATAAAAATCGGGAATCAGAAAATCTATACCCGGGAGATAATCATCAGGAAACATTATGCCGCAGTCAATAATTACGATATTATTGTCCTTTTCAAATACCATAATGTTCCTGCCAACTTCATTTAGACCTCCAAGAAAAGTAATTTTTATACTGCTTTTTTTTGGCATTTATCAGTCAACTTTCATTAAATTATATTTTTTTAATATTTTTTTAAAAACTTCAAGTTCATCCTGCTCCATATCTGTAAGGGGAAGCCTTGTGCCTCCAACATTAATCCCTGCAAAATTAAGGGCCGCTTTTACTGGCACAGGATTTGTGGCAATAAAAATTCCGTAAAAAATATCAAGCAGCCAGTTATGAAGCCTTGCGGATTCAGCAATATTGCCCCGCTTAAAACTTTTTATCATCTCTTTAATATAACCGCCCACAAGATGCGATGCAACACTTATAACCCCATGCGCACCCAGTGAAAGCATGGGAAGAGTATCTCCATCGTTTCCGCTATAGATAAAAAAATCTTCCCCCGTATCCCTTATTATTTCAGCAATCTGCTTAAAATCACTTCCTGCTTCCTTAACGCCCACAATATTTTTTATCTTTGAAAGCTTAATGCATGTTTTAGCGCTTATATTGCATGAAGTCCTTGAAGGCACATTATAAAGTATTACCGGCAAATCCACTGAATTTGCCACTGCGGCAAAATGCTCATAAAGACCTGTCTGTGAAGGTTTGTTATAATATGGAGCCACAAGCAGCAGACAGTTAACGCCAGCTTTACAGGCGGACTGAGACAGCCTGATTGAATGTTCGGTACTGTAAGATCCGGTACCGGCAATAATCTTCGTCTTTGAGCCGAATTTATCCACACCAAATTTAAACAGCTCAAATTTTTCGGCATCAGTCAGCGTGGGAGACTCCCCTGTTGTTCCGCCAAGAAGAATTGAATCGCTTCCATTTTCCAGAAGATGGGAAATGAGTATTTCAGCGGCGTTAAAATCAATTTTGCCGTCTTTATCAAAAGGTGTAACCATGGCTGTTATCAGTTCACCGAAATTCATTTTCCTCCTCCTTTTATATCGATTATTTTATCAAGCCCATATGTAAAATTATTCAGCCTGTCAATTGCCCTGACAGCAAGAATTACGCCAGGATAAAAAGACAGCCTGTCCAGCGTGTCGTGCCTTATGGTTAAAGTCTGCCCCATTGCGCCGAATATAACTTCCTGATGGGCAAGCAGTCCCTTAAGCCGGAGACTGTGTATGTGTATGCCCCCTGAAAATGCGCCCCTGCTGCCCTCAACAGTTTCCTTTTCTCCATTTTGAAGTCTTAAATCCATAAACTTTTTAACAGCTTGTATTTTTTGAGCAGTAAGCAGAGCAGTTCCTGAAGGAGCATCCTTTTTTTTATTATGATGAAGTTCAACTATTTCACAACTTTCAAAGTATTTTGCTGCAATTGCTGCCAGTTCCATCATTAAGACAGCGCCAATTGCAAAATTAGGTACAATAAAAACACGGCTTTTTGAAGAATTCGCCTTTTCTTCAATAAAATCAATTTCTTCTTTTTTAAATCCTGTTGCACCCACAATAATATCAACAGAATTATTAAGCGCCCAGTCTACGGAAATTAAAGAAGCCTCTGCATTTGTAAAGTCTATAACAAGGTCAGGGCTCAGGCCTTTTATGTCTGCAAGGCTGCCGTAAATCCTGCTGCCCGACGCATTGCCGCCCAGAAAAAGACCTATATCCTCTCCCGTATGCACCCTGTCAAATCCGCCTGCTATTTCAACATCTTTTTCTTTTAAAAGCTCGCCCGTTATCGCAGAGCCCATATTTCCGCATATGCCGAATACTGCAATTCTTTTCATTTCAGCCTCCCGTTGGAAGGTTTGCTTATAATTACAGAACTCAGGTTTTTTTC
>JACVJB010000273.1 GCA_015711775.1 Actinomycetota bacterium
GCCATCAACAGCTTTTACAACTCCCCCGTCTGTATAGAAGTATGTTTTTAAATTTTTTACTTCAAGTATTATATTATTATCAGCTAAATCCATTTTTAAATTTGACGTTTATAAAAAATATTAAATTTATTACTGTTTCATCTTCGGATCAAATGCGTCCCTTAAACCGTCTCCGAGAAGTACAAAACCAAGCACAGTAATAAGGATTGCCAAACCCGGAAAAATCATCATCCAGGGCGCAACATCAATATAGTCAAGTGACTCCGAAAGCATTTTTCCCCAGGCAGGTGTCGGCGGCTGTACCCCTATGCCGAGAAAGCTCAGCGCAGCCTCCACAATAATAGCCGTCCCAACATTCATGGTCGCATATACTATTATAGGCGCAAAGGAATTCGGGAATATGTGTTTTGTAATTATGCGGTAATTGCTTGCGCCAAGTGCCCTTGCTGCTTCAATGTATTCCTTATTTTTAATTGAGAGTATTGATCCGCGGAAAATCCTTGCAAAAGATGCCCATCCGAGAAGCCCTATTGCAATAAATATATTAATAATTCCAGGACCCAGCACAGTCATAATTGCTATTGCCCCGAGTATATAAGGGAAAGCAAAAAATATATCAGCAACTCTCATGATAATTGCATCGGATGCTCCGCCGAAATAACCGGAAAGGGCTCCCAACAACAGCCCTATAATCACTGAAATGCCCACTGCAATAATTCCGACTTCAAGCGATATCCTACTTCCGTATATTACTCTGCTTAGTATATCCCTGCCCAGCACATCAGTGCCAAACCAGTATGTGCCGCTTGGGCCAAGCAGGGAATCTGATTTAACGCGACTTATGGGATCAAAGGGTGAAATAACTGGCGCTAGAAGAGCGATAAGGATAAGAAGTATTACAATTGAAAGCCCCAGCATCGCAAGCTTATTTCTTTTTAGCCTTTTCCATGCATCCTTATAAAGGGATGTCCTGGTATATTTTTTCTCCATAAAAAAATCTTCAGCAAGACCTATAGTCACTTCACCATCTTCAACACTGCTGTCAATTTCAATGTCTTTTATTTTTTTATCTTCATCCATTTTTAATAAAAATTAAAAATAATCAGCTTTTATAACAATGTTTATAATTACCCGGATAAACTATATACTGGATTCCTGCTTTTCATATCGTATCCTTGGGTCAAGCAATGCATAAATAATGTCAACAATAAGATTCATAATTACAAAAATACTTACCAGTATTATAGTACCGCCAATTACAACAGGGGCATCCCTTTGAAGGACTGCCAGATATAAAGTTCTTCCAACGCCCGGCCAGTTAAAAACGGTCTCTGTAAGAATTGCGCCGCCCATAAGCGCCCCAAGGTCAAGCCCTATCAGTGTAACTACAGGTATGAGCGCATTTTTCATGGCATGCTTGCCAACAACTTTGAGCTGTGAAAGCCCTTTCGCGTAGGCTGTGACAATATAATCATTTGAAAGGGACTCAAGCATTGTGCTTCTCATCATTCTTGCGATATATGCTGTAGATACAGAGGCCAGTGTAATTGCAGGCAAAATATAATATTTAATGCTTCCGTCACCATAACCCGACATTGGCAGCAATCCGAGTTTTAGGCCAAATGTTACCTGCATCATCATTCCAAGCCAGTAAACAGGCACACAGACCACAATTGTAGTAGAGATTGTGACAAGAGTATCCCATATACTGTACTTTTTTACAGCAGAAACAATTCCGGCTAATAACCCAATTATTACCTCTATAACTATTGCTACAAAGGCCAGTCTTATGGAATAAGGATAATGCTCGGCAAGTATGCTGTTGACAGAGCGACCATAACGGTAAGATGTCCCAAGATCACCTGAAAACAGCCCTTTCATATATCTCCAGTACTGAACGTGCAAGGGTTTGTCTATGCCCATCTTTGCCCGCAGATTTGCAAGAGCTTCAGGTGTCGCGCCTTTTTGAAGTATTAGCTGAGCAGGATCTTCAGGAATTACATACATCAGGATAAAAAGTATAAGGGTTATCCCTATAATAACCGGGATTATCTGTAGTATTCGTCTTAAAATAAAATAAAGCATATTTTAATACAACTTCATAATGTTGATTATAGATTATAATCCAAATTTAACAAATAATATATTTAAAAAATAAATGCATAAAATAATATTTTTTAATTTTCTATTTTTTAAAATTTCTAATTTTATAATGAATTCAAATTAAAAACAAATGAAATGATAAAAAATTTTTTACGTAAATAATAAATTATTATCACAGGTAATTTTCATACAGTGATATAAAAAATCGATCTTTATTGCCTTATGATATTGGCTTTATTAACTTTGCAGTTATGAAATAATAGCTAATTGTTAAAAATATATGGCCTGCACAATAAGCGCAGACCATATATTTTAAGAAATCTCAGATCATTTAAAGAACAAATATATTTTCATGAGAAATATTTATTCTGCTGTTTTTTCAATATAAACTGTACTTAAATCGTAATCTTCCATTGCTGATACTTTAAATCCTTTGATATTATCAGCAACAACTTTTCTCATACCATAGAAATAGAGGATAAGAAATGCATTATCAGCAAGAATTGTTTTTTCTATTTCCCTATACTTGGCGATTCTTTCGTCCTGATCTTTAATCTGCCTTGCTTCAATTAACATCTTATCAACTTCAGGATTATTGTACTGTCCATAATTATCGCTTGATTTAGAATGGAAAAGCGGATAGAGGAAATTATCCATTGTAGGATAATCTGCCTGCCATCCCAACCTGAAAAATGCAAGTTC
>JACVJB010000274.1 GCA_015711775.1 Actinomycetota bacterium
GTCGACTTGTAGGTCGAGTTCGATATCATTGTAGACTGACAAATACGGATATGTTTCATCGTCGACGTATACAGCGGCGCTGACGATGTGCGATCTGTTTTTTGGTGAAAGCGGAATTTCTATTGGAATATTGATTTTGATTATTGCAATAGCTCTACAGCTTGTATTTTATAAAAGTGATAAGTATAAGGTTGATAAATAATTATTTATGTTTTGTTAAAATTTCTCAAATACTAAAGAACTATTGCACAGTCAGAAATTAAAAAAATCTTTTTAAATAAAAAGCCAGTTAAATGCTCAGAATACTTAAAACAAATATTGAAAACAAGACTACTATTATAGACAACATGGAAAAAGACTGCTGGATTGATTTAACTAATCCATCTCCAGATGAAATTGAACTGGTATCTTATGCTACTGGTCTTGATAGCACTCTACTTGAAGCTGCGCTGGATAAAGAAGAAAGCTCCCGTATTGAAGTTGAAAAAGACCAGATATTAATTATTCTAGATGTACCAATCATGGATATAATAAAAACTAATGCAATTTACAGTACTATTCCTTTAGGCATTATTTTAAATAATGACTTTATAGTTACAGTAGCCCTTGAAGAGAATAATATTGTAGATGATTTTTACGAACAGAAAATAAAAACTTTCTATACCAATAAAAAATCTAGATTTATTCTTCAATTGCTACTAAGAATAGATAAATATTATCTTAGTTTTTTAAAACAAATTTATAAGTCAAGTAACAACATTCAAAAAAATTTGTATAAATCTTTAGAAAACCAGGAACTTTTAGATTTGATAGACATAAGAAAAAGTCTTATTCATTTTTCAACATCATTAAAAGCAAACCAGACGGTAATAGAAAGAATTTTAAAATTAAATACTATAAAAAAAATTCCTGAGGATGAATATTTGCTTGATGATATAATTATTGAAAACAGCCAAGCTATAGAAATGGCAGAAACTTATATAGATATTCTCTCTTCCTTCATGCGTGCCCTGCGTCCTATTATAAATAATAATTTAAAAACAACAATGAAAAAACTTACAATAATTGTAGGTGTATTATTCGTACCTCTAACTTTAATACTTTTTTATAGCATGAATGTACCATTGCCCTTAAACAACAGTAACATTATATTTATAGGTATTGGTGGTATAAGCATTATAGCTTTTATCATGATAGCAATAATTATTAAAAGAAAAATATAGCCAAACTTAACAATAATTATTTATTTAAAATCCTAAAATTTTCAAGGAAAAATTAGTAAATGGTTTTAATGTATGAAGTTTGTATCCAGAGTTATTTGGCAATAAATATTTAATATAGAGCTGATTTAGAAAGATTATTTGATTATTTACAATTAACTGATATTAATGAAATCAGCCAAAATCATTTAAGAGAATACTTAAATCATATAAGACAACCTTACAACTATACTTCAAGTTCAGTTTGTGTCATTGCCTCAAAGTCAAACAAAATTCCATAACATAGGGTAAGATAAATTCCAGACCCTAAATCAAAAAAAATTACTTATCTTCACCTCCCTTTTTCTTAATATCCTTTGTTCTGTAACTTGAACCATTAGTGTCCTTTCGGCAAGCGTGCATGGATTGAATCTTAAATTATGCTAACTATTTATTGCAAAATAAAATAGGACAATATTGCAAAAGGAATTCCCCAGTATTGCAAAGCTAAATTCCCCAGTATTGCAAAATAGGCCATTGCAGCACCAGCTATAATAATTCCTTGTATTAACAACCAAGCAATACAAGGAAAGGATATTAAAGGAGATGCTAACAATGACCCAAGTACATGATATAAGAAAACAGTTTTTTGAGGAAGGAAAAACAATAAGCGCCATACACAGAAAGACAGGATTTGACAGAAAGACAATAAGGGCATATCTAGCCAAACAGGATTTTAACCAGGATATTAAACCACCTGTAAAACCTCTATTTCCATCCCTTGAACCATATATGGCTTGTATAGACAGCTGGCTGGCTGAAGACAGAAAAGCAAAGAAAAAACAAAGACACACTGCAAAAAGAGTGTTTGACAGGCTAAAAAAAGATTTTAATGATTTTAAACTCTCATACAGAACAGTTGCAGGTTACGTTTCTTTTAAGAAAAAGGAAATATTTGGCAAAACAAGGGCGTATCTGCCCCTTGAACATATCCCTGGGGAGGCCCAGGCAGACTTCGGGGACTGCCAGTTTTTCCAAAGGGGCAAACTTTATGATGGAAAATACCTAAACCTATCCTTTCCCTCAAGCAATAAAGGATACCTCCAGGTTTTTAAGGGAGAAAATGCAGAGTGCCTTCTTGAAGGTCTGATATCTATTTTTACCCACATTGGCGGTGTACCGGCCTGCGTATGGTTTGATAATGCATCAAGCGCTGTATCTAAAGTGCTAAAAGAGGGGGCCAGGAATTTAACTGATAAATTCTTAAAGTTTAAGTCCCACTACGGATTTGAAGCTGTATTTTGCAACATTGGCGCAGGCCATGAGAAAGGTAGCGTGGAGTCAAAAGTAGGTTATCACAGAAGAAACATGCTGGTGCCGGTTCCCAGGTTTGATGATATTTTAAAGTTTAACAAAGAGCTGCTTGCCCTTTGCGAAGAGGATGGCAACAGGCACCATTACAGAATTGAGGCAACCCATAATGATTTATTTGCAAAGGACAGAAATGCTCTTCTTAAACTTCCGGCAAGCCCCTTTGATCCTTCCAGGTATGAAAGGCAGAAGACAAACGGATACGGCAAATTTATTCTGGATGGCCT
>JACVJB010000275.1 GCA_015711775.1 Actinomycetota bacterium
GTTGCAACCATCAACCATTCGCCGGTTAGAGTGACTCCTTCAGGTTGAATACGGGCTATTCTTTCTCTTATTGCAGAGAGAACGCCTGCCACATTTGCTTTTTCATTCTTTACTTTTTCAAGGAGAGATTCATTTTTTTTTAGATTTGCTTCAAGCTTTTCCTGCTCAGTTTTTTTCTCAGATCTTGTTTCTTCAAGCTCTCTTTTCTTTTCCTCGGATTTTCTCATAATACGGTCATAGTTTTCCTTATCAAGGCGGATTGATTCAAGAAGGGCCGCATCCTGGGCAAGAATATTTTTCATAAGATATACAACTGAAATAAACTCATTAATATCCCTGGCTGTTAAAATCATTTTAACTACATGATTTCTGCTGTATTTGTAGGTGTACACTATTCTTTCTTCAAGTAGCTCCCTTTTTTGCTCAATGCTTTTCTGCAATGCATTCCTCTCGGTATTTAACTGCTCCATTTCACCTTCAATAGTGCCTATTTTTAAATCAAGGCTTGCTATTTCATTTTTTGCATTATCTATTGCAGCCTCAACCATTATTATTTCCTCAACCAGCGCCTCTTCTTCTTTAGAAAGCGCAGCAACCTGGCTGCTGAGTTCCTGTAAAGTTACAGCCCAGATATTTTTTGGCATAAAAAAGGCAAAACCGGCAAGAATATTAAAAAGCAGCAGTATAATTGCTGTATTTTTAAAAAATTTCTTATTCAAAGATTTCATACATAAATTTTTTTATTTGCAGTAAACCCGGCAGTCTAAAATAATTTTAATTATTTGGCCTTATATTTTTTTTAATTGATACAGGTAAATTAAAAAGCAATCTTTTAATTACAAACTATGATTATATTATTTTCAATAAAAATTTAACATAGTAACCAGCTATTGCGTTGAGCAATGTATTTGTAAAATAAATTTTTATTATAAAAATAACAATTTTATATAAATTTCTTCAATTCAGTGGGTTATTAATGTATAATCACTGCTAAAGAAAAAGGGAAATCATTAAGAAAGGAGAAGCTATGGCAAAATATCAGGAACTTGCTGATGCTATCATAGCGGGAGATAATGTCAAAAGCAAGGACATTACCCAGAAACTCGTTGATGGCGGTACATCAGCAATAGAGATCCTTAACGAGGGTCTGGTACCGGGTATGGACGTTGTTGGCGCAAAATTTAAAGCCAATGAGATGTACATACCTGAGGTGCTTATTGCTGCAAGGGCTATGCATGCTGCAATGGATATCATCAAACCTATGCTCTCAGAAGCAGGCGCTGAAATGAAAGGTATAATAGTCCTTGGTACGGTACAGGGAGACCTGCATGATATCGGCAAAAACCTTGTTGGCATGATGCTTGAAGGCGGAGGATTTACTGTTGTAGATGTAGGCGTGGATGTTCCGAGCGAAAAATTTGTTGAAGAAGTAAAGAAAAGCAATGCAAAAATCGTCGGGCTTTCTGCTCTTCTTACAACAACTATGCCGGTAATGAAAGATGTAATTGGCGCCCTTAAAGCAGATTCTGCCACTAAAGATGTAAAAGTCATGGTTGGCGGAGCTCCGCTTACTCAGGAATATGCTGATTCAATTGGCGCCAGCGGATATGCGCCGGATGCATCAAGCGCAGTTGATCTTGCAAAGGAACTGATGGCCTAAGAAACATCAGCCAGTGCTTATTAATTTGAAAAATTAATAGGAATATTAAATTAGAAGTGTCTAAATGGAAATAGGCACTTCTAATTTTTTACAGCCTGCAGTAGGCGCATGGAGCATTAATAATTATATGGTTAAAACTTTTAAGTATTAATTAATAATTATCTCAATACAGCATTAATTTATGATAGAATTATTTTTTGAAGACTTATGTTAAAAAACTTAAGCGGTTTTAAATTAAAATGAAGCAGTATGAAGATTTAAAAAATACAAAATGAGTTATGCAGATATTACAATAAATGACAAAAGTCGCATCAAAAGCTGGCTTCACAGAAAGCGTTATATGCAGGCATTGTATGCGGTCAGGGAGATACCTTTTAATTTTTCAGGCAGTATACTGGATTTTGGCGGCGGCAGCGGCGAGTTCTGTAAATATCTCCTGAATGCTTTGCCGGACTCCATGCCTGTCTTATACGAACCTACGCCTTCGCTGAGGCAGGAAGCATTGACTAACCTGGAAAAATACCGGCAGATAAAAATAATCGCAAACCTCAAAGACACCCCGCATCCTGTTTACGAAATAATTTTTTGCATGGAGGTTTTTGAGCATATGGTCGAAGAACAATATGCGATACTGTTTGAACAATTTTTAAGTTTGATGGACAAAAATAGTCTGCTTATAATAAGCGTGCCCGTTGAAATTTATTTGCCCGCGCTGGCAAAAGGAGTTTTCAGGATGTTTCGCAGATATGGCTCTTTTGATGCAAAATTAAAAAATGTTTTAAAATGCACATTTGGAAATCCACCCGCCATAAGGCCAAGGGGCGAAATTGAAAACGGCCTGCCCTATTATTATGACCACCTTGGATTTGACTACAGAGTTTTTGAAAATAAGCTGAAAAAATATGTAAAAATAACAGGCTCATACGGGGGCCCGCTAACTTTTATGCCTGCAGCCCTGAACTTTGAAAAGTATTACCTGTGCGCAAAACAATGAAATAATAAATGCCTCTTATAAAAATACAAAGTCATATTTTCGCTGGGGACAAATATCTATTTTATAATCTGCTATTAAATTGAGTTAATGTATTAAAGTAAGCCAATCATGTAAGCTGCTCTGTTTAGTCAT
>JACVJB010000276.1 GCA_015711775.1 Actinomycetota bacterium
TTTATCCAAATGTTTCCAAGCTAAAGGGCAACAGGTATAAGGACCTGTGGGAATTAAGAATAGAGTTTGGTAATAATATTTAGAGGATATATATTTTTTACATAAAGAAAATACTTTTGTTATGTTACATGCATTTTCTAAAAAAAGTAATAGTACGCCAAAAAAAGAACTTGAAATTGCAAGAAACAGGATGGTTGAATATTTAAAAAGAGGGTATTAATATTATGGAATGGAAAGAAGCAAAAGAGATAATTAAAAAGGACCCTGAAGTAGTAAAAGAATTAGAACGATTGGAACCTTTTTATCAAATTATCAACCAGCTTTTATACCTGAGGAAGGAAAGAAACCTGACTCAAAAAGAACTTGCAGAATTGATTAATACAACTCAATCCTGTGTGGCAAGGCTTGAAAGCGGAAAATATAATCCGTCATTACGTTTTTTACAGAAAATAGCCGATGCCTGCGATAAAAAGATCGAGATTAAGTTTGTTTCAAAAACCTGTTAACTAAAAACAGGTTGAGATTGTTTTATTTGCTTCTTCCTGCAAGCATGTCCCTTATTTCGTCTTCATAAGGTTCAATTGCATCAAGCTCTACCCCACTCAGGTATTTTAAGGCCTCATATATAACAGGCGACACTTTTCCATGGACAGCAGCAACGTGATGTATATATGGTCCATAAATAAGCTTTTCTTCCCACTTTGACCAGTCTTTGACTTTTATCCAGAGATAAGTTCCTGTTGTTTTTGGCCCTTCGGTGCCTTCCGCCTGGCCACAGAACAGCTTATAATTTCCTTTCAGTCCATCGAAGCGCACAACAGTTATATCCCCGCCTTTTATTTCATAATCAAAAATACCCTGGGCATGATTATCAAGTATGCCATGGCATGATATCTGCCCCTTTACATTTTCCTTCTTAAGTGATGGCGGAAAAGGCCCGCAGTGCCATAAAAGCTCGGCATTGTCATCCTCAGGATGCCTTATTGTCACATCTGCAAATATAACCTTTGACTGGAAGAAAGTTGATGAGGCAGCAATTAATGCCGAAACTGCTCCGCTTATATCTGTCTCACATGCAACGGGAATATCCTGGTCAAACAAAAGCGCATTTGCAGAGCATGGCACTATACCGAAAATATCGCCAAGAGCTGTCCAGCACTGTATTGCAAAAGCGGAAATGTTGTCTTTTACCTTAATTTCTTTTATTGCCTCTTTAAGGGCCGCAATATTTTCGAGCTTTTCTTTTTCAATGTTTATTTTAAAATTCTGTTCAAGATATTTTATTGTATCAATAAAGCCTGAACTTCTGCCTTCCCTGATTTTTATTGCCATATTAATTACATCAATAAGATTATATGGCACAATTTCAATCCCGAATTTCTCAAGAAGTTCGCCTTCATTTGCAATTACTGTCCAGAAAGGTGCAGGACGCGTTCCAACCTGACCTATCCTTATTTTCCTGAAAGTTTTTACCACATTTGCTGCTGCAGCAAAATTATTAAAGCCATTTACAAAAACATCATCGTCAACCCTTGAGTTTATTATGTATGTAAATGGAACAGAAAGCCTTGAAAGTATCTTTGATGTTGCAAAAAGCCCGCACTGGCTGTCACGGAGCCTTGAACCATCAACAAGAGGGGCCTCATCGCGTGGCCCCCAGAGAAGGAAAGGAAGGCCCATTTCCTTTGCAACATTTGCAACTACGTCTTCAGTGCCAAAATTGCAGTGTGGGGAAAATACACAGTCCACGTCCTGGCTTTTAAATTTCCTGACAGCAGAAACAATATCATCATTTCCGACAAGAAGGCCGTCCTCATTAATATCTTCTATGTCAACAATTTTATAGCCGAATGATTTTATTTTCTCGTGTACCAGTTTTTTATATTTAAGGGCATCTTCCCTGGAAAAAACAGTTCTTCTTGTGGGAGCATAACCAATTTTTAAATCATTTTTATAATACATTTCTATTCCTTTCTGGCGTAAAAACTTAAAATTTATAAACTTTTCAGTCGATATGAAAACTATTTAATAATAAAACATGCTATTGGCATAACTTAGAACAACAATATGTATATTATCAACAAACATTAAGTTAGTATATAAAATTTAACAATATGTTTTGTTTTTTCTTAAGGGTTTAAAATAATAATTATTTATATATATTTCTTACAGAAAATAAAAGTGATTTACTTCTACTACAGCATTTCCGGGTTTTTTAGAAGACATATTTAAAAATCTTTCCTGTGCTTGACAGAATTTTGCAGTTTTCTTATCATATTTTTTCTTATTTTCTTTCACACCACCAATGTGGACTTTTCGAAATTCTTCAAGAGGTCCAATTATAGTATCATGTGCGTTATCAAGCTAAAATTAAAGAAAAATTATTTAATAATTACTAAATATTGTTATTTCGATTATTAAACCTTGATATTCATTTTAAATGAAAAAAAAATTATGATTAATATTCGCTTTAAAATTTATTACCATTCTATCCCGCTCATCTTCTATAGCTGAGATTAATCGAGAAAATGTTTTCAGGCTCCCCGCAATTACTTGTTCATCATCAGTTTGCGTAGATCCAATACATTCAAAATTAAAGTCCTCAAGACTTTTAGAAAGGGTTCTTTGTGCCTTTGATAAATCTGAAATTTAAACATGGATTAATTTCTTAGACATGCCGTAAATAAAGCAAAACCTCTTACTCTTTGCAGCCAAAAGAAGATCTTTTACTTCCTTAATTATTTGTTGGATGTGATGGCTGGCTTTCTCAAGTTCTTGCTCATG
>JACVJB010000277.1 GCA_015711775.1 Actinomycetota bacterium
CAAAATGTCCTGTTATTTTAGGCACATGGAACAAACCCTGAAAACTGCAGGCGTAGAGGTTACAAAGGATAATAAGAAAGACATAGACAGGGCAATACATAAGATTATTGATACAGATTATAAAAAGTGTCCCGACGCCTGGAAAAAAGTTAAGGAAATAATAAAAAACGGCACTGAAGAGGAAAAAGCAAGTTTTATTTTTAAACTGAAAAAGGAAACATCCAGTATTATGTAGATAGCAATAATATGTGCCGCAAATATAAGGGAAAGAAGGGGTTCAATATGAAAATAATGATTGTTGGGGGAACAGGTTTTTTAGGCTATCATGCCCTGAAAGTTGCATTAAAAAGAGGATATTCAGTAAATGCGCTTGCAATAGATGATGTTGTACTCGGAGACTGGTATCCCGGGGATGTTAATGTCCAGTTTGGCGATGTGTTTGAACTTACAGAAGATGATCTCCAGGAGAGGTTTGAAGGACATGACTGCATGGTTTATGCCGTAGGGCCGGATGACAGGATAACACCTCCGGCTCCTGCTTATGAATTTTTCCATTTCAGGCTGGTTGAGTCGGTGCAAAAAGTTGCAAATGCCGCCCGAAAGGCAGGGGTTAAAAAATTTGTACTGCTAAATTCATACTTTGCATATTTTGACAGGACATGGCCCCAAAAAGAGCTTGCCAAACACCATCCCTATATAAGGTGCCGCGTAGAGCAGGCAGAAAGAGTGATAGCGGCAGGAAAAGACAGCATGGCAGTGATGGTTCTTGAGCTGCCGTATATATTTGGTTCTATGCCAAACCGCATACCCTTGTGGAAAGATGTGCTGCTTGACCGTTTTGCCAAGGGAAAAACAATATATTTTCCCAGGGGCGGGACAAATATGATAACCGCCCAGCATGTGGGCCAGGCAATAATTGGGGCATTGGAACGAGGAGAGCATGGGACACGGTATCCTGTAGGGGATGAAAACCACACCTTCAATGATATGCTTGAAATGATGATGGATGCAATTGGCGAAAAAAAGAAAATCATAAATATACCGCGGTGGCTGGCAGTAGCTGCAGGCAGCATGATGGAGAGGCAATTTAAAAAGCAGGGGCTTGAAGGGGGCCTTGAGGCAAGGCATCTTATGAAGCATATAATGACAGACTATTTGTATTTTGATGCCACAGACACTGCAGAAAAACTAGGTTTTGGCAGGGGCGGAATAAAAGAGGCAATAATAGATACTATGAAAGCCTGCTATCCGGAAAAATTTAACAACTCATGAGTTTTTAAATAAAATGAATGCTGGGTTTAAAAACATAAAAATCAAATATATTTTTATATTGCTTATGGCTTTAGCAGTGTTAATTTTCTTGAACGGCTGCCGCGGTATTTTAAATGACATAGAAATAGTTAAAAGCACAGGCAGCCAGATTGAAGATGATACTGAAACGGCCAGTGCCGCTGAAACGCTGCCCTCCGTAGACGATATAGATGAAAATTTTCTGGAGCCTGGCAATTTTTTAATAAATATTTACCAGAAAACTTCTGCAGGACCAGTTTTTGAAAAGGGCAATCCCGTATATTTTTCAGTTTTAACTACTGAAGAAACAGCCCAGGATTCTTCTTTGTATTCAAATGGCGGCATCCTGGATTATATTTGGACAATAGATAAAGATACTGTCATATACGGAGATAGAATATCTTATATATTTTCAGAGGCCGGTGAATATGAAGTATCATTAACAGTATCTGCAAAAAATGATTCAATATCACAAAATACTTCCATAAATATTGCAGATCTTAAAAGACCCGCAGTTTCTTTAAAGGAATATAAATGCAGTGTTACTGTGGAATATATATTAGAAAATATCGGCAGTGAAACTGTAAAGAATATTACAGCATTTATAGAAACCCCCCAGACTAACAACCCTTACCAGGAAATTTTAAAAGTATACTCCAGCAATTACAATTTTGAAAAATTATTTGATGATGAATGGAACCTTGTAAGTAAATTTGAGCTTGGCAATTTGGGTATGGGCGAAAAAATATCAGCAGAAATAACAAGCGATATTGCTATAAGCGAATTTTCTTTTGACAGAAGAAGTAAAGAAATTTCCGGCCCAGATGCAATTACTATCAGTCCAGAAGATGTGTCCTTCTATACCAGTGACGAACCTTTTTTTGAAATCAATGATCCGCTTATTAAAAATATTGTGGAAAATATTACAGGAGCTGAAGATAATCCGCTTATTGCTGCAGAAAGGCTTTATAATTTTGTAATAGAGGAACTTGAGATTAAAAGAATAAATAAAAATATTTAATATATCCCAGATATATAAATAAACTAAAAGACTTTAAGAGCAGGAGATTATATGAAATTTGAAATTCCTTATGGCAAAGAAAATATTTGTATATCTATACCTGATAGAAATATTGTTGCCTTTAAATGTTCTGAAAATAAACAAGATAGCAATAAGACTGAAGGTGAAATAATTAAAGAAGCCCTAAAGAATCCTGTTTCTTCAAAAAAACTTTCAGAAGAAGCATACAAAAAAGAAAATGTGTGCATACTTGTTTCACATATTACAAGACCGTGCCCATCATATAAATTCCTTCCCTTTATTATTGAAGAATTAAAAAAAGCAGAAGTAAAGTTAATAAAAATAATATTCGGACTGGGAATACATAGAGCTCATACATATGAAGAACAGGTAAAACTTGCAGGTCAGGCTGCTGCTTCCAAGTGTCAGCTTATAGATTTTGATAAGAACAGATGCAG
>JACVJB010000278.1 GCA_015711775.1 Actinomycetota bacterium
GAAGTTCTTCGTGAAATTATGATTGCATGTAGGAAACATGAACCAGCAGATCGTCCAGAGTTTGTTGATATTTTGAAATTGTTGAGAAATCACCAATCATATATTCGTGATTAGGTAAAGAACATTTGTCTCCATTAGTTTTGTTATAAGGTAGAGCAGGTATTACATTATCTTTTAAATCAGGATCCTCTTCAGTTGCTTTTATTTTGCCCTGCGGTATTTGAGTATAATCGATATTGCCTGCCTTGAATTCAAGAAATGCAGTGTTTTCATCTGCAATGATCTTATATTCAACCTTGTCAAGCATTGCCTTATCACCATAATAATCATCAAATTTTTCAAGGTTTATGTACTGGTCGTCAACCCATTCAACAAATTTAAATGGCCCGGTGCCATTTACATGTTTCGTGTAGTCTGCCCCCCATTTTTCAATGTCTGCCTGTTTTACAGGATAGAATACCACGTGGCCAAGAGTGCTTACAAAATCTGCATAAGGATATTCAAGAGTAACCTGCAGGGTATAATCATCAAGCGCTTTTACACCTTCAAGTGTGGTGGAAGTACCATCCTGGCAAGCCTGGTAACCTTTTATTGCTGCAAGATGGTATGCAAGATAGGAAGCAGTTTCAGCAAGTACAGCTCTTGTCCATGAGTACACAAAATCTTGAGCTGTAAGTTTTGAGCCGTCATGGAACTTCACATTTTTCTTAATATGGAAAGTATAAACGAGGCCATCATCGCTTACCTCCCATTTTTCACAAAGTTCAGGCACAGCTTCCAGAGTATCAGGGTCATATTTAAATAACCCGTCAAATATCTGCCTTGCAACCTGTATTCCTTCGCTTTCATAGCAGTTTGGCGGATCAAGCGAGACCGGCTGGTTTATGTGGATCCTCATTACTCCACCTGCAGCTTCTGCTTTCTTACAGCCGATTGACAGCGACCCTACGAGCGCAACAATAAGAACAACAGCCATTATTGCAATCATTTTAGATTTTAGCTTCATTTAACCTCCTCTACTATTTTTCTTGCAGGTAATCTGCAAAAGCTTATTAATAAAAAATATTAACTTAAATCTTTAATTATAAAAATATAAACATCAGGATTGTTGTAACTGCAAATGCAACGCCCAGTATAACCGTTATCCTGTCAAGGTTCTTTTCAACAAGGCCTGCGCCGTCAAAAGTTTCAACCATTCCTGAAAATAATCCCGAAACCCCCCCGCCTCTTCCGGCATGGAGAAGTATAAAAAGAATAATACCGATACATGCAACAATATGTATTCCAAAAATAATATTCAGCCATACAGAACCCATTTTTATATTACCTCACAATTAATAAAATTATTAAAAACTTATATTATTATTTTTATATATTTATCAATACTTATAATTATTTAAACAAATATTTTATCAAAAAAAGAAAAATAATCAAAATTTATTCAATTATCAGGGATTGCCCTGTCATATCTTCCGGTTTTTTTATATTTAGAAGGTGAAGTATAGTAGGGGCAATGTCGCAAAGAGCACGTCCCGGGCCGGCAAGTTTTTTTATTTTATCCGAACATATTATAAAAGGAACTGCCGAGATTGAATGGGCAGTAATCGCACAGTGCTTTTCACAGTCAACCATTTCTTCGGCATTGCCGTGATCTGCTGTAATTATCCCTATTCCTCCGCAGATGTTCAGTTTTTCAATAACCCTTCCAATACATATGTCAACGGCTTCAACCGCTTTTATTGCTGCATTAATATAACCTGTATGCCCCACCATATCGGGGTTTGCATAATTCATTATAATTACGTCATAAATGTTTTCATTTATTTTTTTTATAACAGTATCAGTAACCTCAAAAGCGCTCATTTCAGGCTTGAGATCATAAGTTGGCACCTTTGGAGAAGGTATGAGTATTCTGTCTTCCCCATTATTAGGTTTTTCCACTCCCCCGTTGAAAAAAAAGGTTACATGCGCATATTTTTCTGTTTCAGCAATCCTTAACTGCCTCATCGCATTTGCGGCAAGCACCTCCCCAAGCGTATTTTTTATTTTTGCAGGAGGATATGCAACAGGCGCCTTAAAATCCTTATTGTACTGGGTCATGCACACAAAAAACACATCAGGAGGATTGGACCCCCTGTCAAATTCTGTAAAATTTGCATTAATAAAAGCCCTGGTAATCTGACGCGCCCTGTCCGGCCTGAAATTAAAAAATATAACAGAGTCTCTGCTTTTTATTTTTGCTGATTTCTCGTCATCTGTTATTACCGGCGCAGGTTTTACAAATTCATCATAAACCTCTTTTTCATAAGATGAGCTTACAAGCTCCTGGGCTGTTTTAAAAGCCCTGCCTTTGCGGTAAACAAGGACATCATAGGCTTCTTTAACCCTGTCCCAGCGGTTATCTCTGTCCATTGCATAATATCTGCCACATATAGTGCCAATTTTTCCAAAACCTACTTCTTTGATTTTTTTTTCCAGAATTCTGACGTTGTTTATAGTGTTTGTTGGCTGTGCATCTCTTCCGTCAGAGATTACATGCAATATTACGTTTTTGAAATTTTCTTTTTTGCACAAATCCAGCAGTGCAAGGCAATGGTCTATGTGCGAATGCACTCCCTCTTGCTGCAGTAAGCCAATTATATGCAATGAAGAATTATTCTTTTTGCAATTTTCTATGGCTTTTAAAAAAACCTTATTTGTGAAGAAATCTCCATTCCGTATAGACTTGTTTATCCTGGCCAGTGATTGGAATATTATCCTTCCTG
>JACVJB010000279.1 GCA_015711775.1 Actinomycetota bacterium
TAATGATTTCCAGAAAAAACCGGTATTTATGCTATTCTTTAAAGGTTTTTTTCATATTTTTAAAGAGTTTATACCTTAAATTTATCAGTTTCAATTTAAATCTCCTGAAAGGGCTTTTGCTGTATCTTTGCAAGAAATCTCTGGCGGCAAATTTAAGACCCACATCTCTGCCGTATTTTAAGCTAAGGTATCTTTTATGTTCATTTATCCATATATATAGGTCAGTTTTTGTTCTTGAGGGAAACTTTTCAAGTATCCCATAGCTTTTAATTGTTTCAATTGAAGGCACATAAATACTGTCATACCATATAATGGAGACTTCTTCAAATGAAAGCATTTTCTGATCTGATTTTTTATCTTCATTTAACTGCACCATCAGTTTTCTTATCTGGTTTAAAAGAAAATCATACTGTCCGGGTTCAGTTATTCTCATTTTAATTACATCGGGCCTGCTGTTTTTAAGCTTTGTAAGGTTAAAAAACTTTTCCCTCTCAATCATTATAAGGATACTGCGGGGATCCGTATCAGGCGTAATTTGTGCATTTGTAACAAATTCTATGACCTCGGCATCTATATATTTAACACCCATTTTTTTGGACACGCTTACTCTGTGATTTCCATCAAACACAAAATATATTTTCCCCACTTTATAAAGTTTAACAGGGGGAAGTATAACATCTTTTATCAGCAGGTTGTGAATCTTTGCCCATCTTCTCTGCAGGTGCGCCTTTTTTGGAAGAAAGAACCTGTCAAAATCCTGGTACCTGTCTATGCTGCCAACAATATCCTCAAGCTTAACAGTCTGGATGCCAAGATTTTGCTGCCTGTATAAATCAAACCCCTGCTTTAATTTGTCAAACGATAGAAGCTCGTTATTTCTACCCACAAGAAAATATTTAAGGTCATTTAACAGGGATTTGAATCTTGCGTTTTCAAATTCCTGGTCTGAAATACTTAAAGAGGTGCTGTCTGTATAAAAAAATTCTTTGCTCATTTATTTTTAAAATTTTCCTTATAATTGTTTTTTAATAATAATATTTTTTATTAGTTATCGTTTTCGTTTTTCTGTTAGCAATTTTTTACCATTTAAATAAAACGTAAAAACCCGGTTTATATTTACTGTTTTTTCCATACATTAAATCTCAATGACCCTGTAGCCATAGGCATTTATAACCTTTGTCTCTCCAACTTCTGTAAGCCATATATTATTGGTTCCATATTGGTGCACGTGGCCGTGGACCAGGTATTTTGGATGATATCTGTTGATGAAATTATAAAAACTTTTAAAGCCCCTGTGGCACAAATCCTCCGCGTCATGTATACCGGCGGCAGGAGCATGGGTTACGACAATATCAACAAATCTTCTTTTAAAAAGTTTTGTAATGTACAAATGTGGAATCATCCTCATTATCTTCCACTTCATTTGCGTTTCAGTATACTGGTACTGCTGGCCGTTGTATTTCATTGAACCTTCAAAACCCATTAAAATTATGCCATTATAATCTATAATTTTATTATCAAGGTTTATGCACCCTTCAGGATGAGCGCATTTTATGCCGTTTTCAGTGTATGTTTTATCATTATTATGGTTTCCCATTACATAAAAAAGGGGCTTATTTAAAGTGGAAATAATAAAATCCAGGTAATAATTGGGAAGATCTCCGCAGGAAATTATAAAATCAATATCCTTAAATCTCTCCTCAATTGAAGCGCTGTAAATGTGCTCTATTATTTTATCGCTTATTAAAAGTATTTTCATGTTACTGCAATATTAAATTAAAAGACGGTTAAATTATTATACCTTTATTGCGTCCGCTGCTATTTATAATAAATATTATGAACTTGATTTGCAAATAATTAAAAGTATAATAAAAATATTAAATGTTTTAAAAATTATTATCCATGACACAGGAAGAAAGAAAACAGAAATCAATAAATAAAATACTTGATGCTGCGGAAAAGCATTTGAGCCAGGAAGGTATTGAAAATACTGATATAGAAAAAATCTGCAGGGAAGCAGGTCTTACAAAAGGGGCATTCTATCATCATTTCGGATCAAAACAGAAGTTTCTTCTGGGATTGCTGGACAAGTGGATAGAAGAAATCTCGATGGAAATTAATTCTTCCTCATTTGGATCACTAGGATCATCTGAAATATTTAACATTCTGATTGACAGGATGCAGCCGGTTTTTGAAAAAGCCGGCAAGCAGCTGCCGATTTTTCTGGAACTTTATATAAAGGCAATTTCTGATAAAAGTTTAAATGAGTTTACTGTGCGCACATACAATAACTTCATAAGTTTTTTTTCAGCCATTATAGAAGAGGGTATAAAAAAAGGGTCAATCAAGAAAGATGTAAATCCGAATAATACTGCAAAAATACTATTTGCAATAGCAATAGGGCTACTTATACAGGGTTTATTAAGGCCTGAAGGCGCGGACTGGGCAAAACTGGCAAAAACCAGCATAAAAATGCTTCTTGATTAAATTCGAAAAATACCGATATTAATTCGAGTTCAGGTAAGATAGTTTCTCAAATTATAGAATATCCGTTTTCTGCAAGAAATGCAGTTAATTTTTTTAAATCAGGTAATGATTTTTGGGCTCCTATTATGGTAGTTGACAGAGAACCATTTGCATTTCCTATAATAACAGAGCTGTTTATATCTTTTCCGTTTGCGAGCCCATAAACAAAACCGCCGATAAAAGCGTCACCTGCTGCTGTTTTATCTTTGGTTACTACGTCAAATGTAGGAATGGTTGT
>JACVJB010000280.1 GCA_015711775.1 Actinomycetota bacterium
GGGAAGTGATCTTAAGTTATCAGAAGAATAAAAATCTGTCAAATTTTATTATTTGATATATTTTTAGATAGCTGTCTAATTGTATAATTACCAAAGTAATTTGAAATATAGCTTCTGCAAATTCGGGAATATAAAATTTTCTAACAGAAAATAAGATGAATAGATATTGACAAATGTATATTATCATGATATACAATCTTAGGTATGGATATTTATAAAAATCTAAGTGAATGTATAGGTTTCCAGAGGGATGAAGGTAACATTGATAAGAACCTGGTATCTCATGGTGTTACTTCTTTGGAATGTGAACAGGGTTTTTTCAATATCCCACTTATATCTTATGAAGATATAAGGCATTCACAAATTGAAAAAAGATACTTTGCTCTGGGGAAAACTGATGCGGGCAGATTTCTATTTATCGTTTTTACTGTACGGAACAAACAAATAAGAATTATATCGGCCCGCGATATGAATAAGAAAGAAAGACAGGTGTATATAAATTATGAAAAAGATTCCTGAATTTAAAAGTGAAGATAAAGAAAGGCAGTTCTGGTCAAAAGCTGATTCTACAGAATATAATGACTGGAAAAAAGCAAAAAAAGTGATTTTTACTGATTTAAAACCTTCAGTAAAAACCATCTCTTTAAGGCTTCCTGAATATATGCTTGAAGAAATAAAGCTTCTTGCAAATAAGAGGGACATACCTTACCAGTCCCTAATGAAAATATTTTTATCTGAAAGAATAAAGAAAGAATTAAGCGTATAGATCCAGTTATAGGTTGGAATATTTTAGCTATCAAAGAAAATACTATAATTACTGTAACAGTTTATGTGTTTTACGGAAATTGGGAGAATTAGATGGATATAAACTATAATGAATCAGTAGATCTATTATATATAAGACTGGACAATAAAAAGCAGAAAGTTATTAATAAGCAAATAACTGAAGATATTGTTCTGGATATAAATAAAGATGATAAACTTGTCGGCATTGAAATTTTAAATGCATCCAGGCGCATTAACCTGGAAAATGTCTTTCCTTTAAAATATAAAATTTCCAAAAAAGCAGTTTCATAGATAAAAACCCTGCCATTAAATAATGCTGCCTGACCACAGTTCTGCAAGGAAATCCCTCCACGGAATCACTTCTATGCTGCCATGTATCCTTCTGCTCTTTTCATTACAAACAATCAGGCTCTTTTTTGGAAAATATTCTTTTGCAAATGCTTCAGATGGATAGAAATCTTTCTGATCTATCCGGCTTGATCCCTTTACTTTAATCGATACTTGGCCACCGGCCAGTATAAAATCAACTTCAAGGCCGGTTTTGGTCCTCCAGAAATTTATTTCAAAATCTTTTTCTTTGTATGACCTGTATGCAACTATCTCCATTAAAATGAAATGCTCTAAAGCTTTGCCGAATTCTTCACCTTTTTGATCCGGTACCTGCCATTTTCTTAAATAATTTGCAACCCCCACATCAAAAAGATAATATTTTGGCGCCTTGGTGATAATTTTTCAGCGGAAACATTTCAAAGCGCCATGCCCTGCCTCCCAAAAGATTTACATGGCCTCTTCTGAGCTTTCTTGCAGAGGAGCTGCAAAGGATAAATTTAAGGCCCATATTTTCTATTAACCAGTGGACCTCATTTAAAACCTGAGGTACCTTCTGCACCTCATCCAATATTATTGGTTTATCAAGAATCTTTTTATCGGCCGCAAGCAGTCGCTCGCGAAGAATTGATGGATTTTTTGAAATTTCCAGAAAAAAATCAGTTTTTAAAAAATCAAATTTTATGCTATCCGGAAAGTTATTTTTTAAAAATGTACTTTTACCTGTTTTCCTGGTTCCCCATAAAAAAGCAGACTAGCGCTTGGGAAGCTCAATTTTTAACAACCTGTTTATTAAAACCATTTAGTAATTACCTCCAATTTAGTATTACTAAATCGGAGTATATACCGAATTTATAAATAAAACAATTATTTCTGTAGATTTATTTTTTCAAAATCTTTAAAAGCCTTTATTAAAGTATCATTGTCTGAAGAATTTCTAACTGCCATTCTGCAATAATCTTTCTCAAGGCCCCTGAAATTGTTACAGACTCTGAATCCAGGTGGGATTTATTTTTGCAATACCGTTCCTGTATTTTACTTTTAAAACCCCAACAATAATCTCAATATTGCTATTTATCCTTGGGGGAATATTTTTAATATCAATTCAGCCTGTTTCATTAGAATAACACAGGATCTTATACCAGGCAGTATGAGTTTTGCATCGTCTCTTATACTTGGATTTGCACCGGGACTTGCAGGTATAACAATGATTTTTCTTGATAAAGCTGCCGATATAATTGGAATTGACAGGCTTGTGCACATTGAGCTTATACTGGCAGCTTTTATAGTTTTTGTGCTTTTTATATTTATTATTACCAAAAAGACTTATGAGTTTTTAATTTTATAGTGTAAAATTAAACAATGGAAATCGTAACTGATAAAATATCTATATTAAAGTTGCAGCAAATGGCTGAAAATATGCTTGGCAATCTTGTTAAAGCTGTTGTAGATGTTGAAAAAGAGCTGATGGTTATTAACGGAGAACTTCATTCAGATGAAGAAGCTTTGCTTCTTGAAAGTGGCTCAAACCAAAAGAATTTATGGGGCATAAATATTTACCCTGATTTGCCTGCTTGCGAATGGATAGAATTTGATTCAATGATTAATTTAAGACCGTCTCATAATAACAGAACCAGAGGTGTTGATG
>JACVJB010000281.1 GCA_015711775.1 Actinomycetota bacterium
TTTTTAATTGTAAATACTTCTAAATTGATATATTATTTATGATATTTTTAAGCTATATTATTACAGGAGAAATTATGGCATTAAATATTGAGATTACAAAATTCAATCCAAAACCGCGAAAGCACTGGCATAAAAGAGGCATATACAAACCTCTTTTCTGGTTTGAGGAATTTTTAAAAAGAGCGCTTTTTGACTGCCGTTCATGTGGCCAATGCATACTTTCCACAACAGGGTTTGTTTGCCCCATGAGATGCCCTAAAACACTCAGGAACGGGCCATGCGGCGGAGCATTTGACGGCAATTGTGAAGTTGAAAAAACAAAAAAATGTGTCTGGGTTGAAATTTATGATAATGCAGCCGATCTGGACAGAGTTGAAATGCTTGAAAAATTCCAGCCGCCAATTGACCACAGGCTTGAAGATACTTCATCTATTGTTAACTGGATAGATAGTAGGGTCGAAGGTATGCACATTGCTATTAAAGGTAATGGCCCAACCCTGATACAGATGATTAATATTGCAATTCATCTTTTCATTTACAGAGTTAAAAAATTCTTTAAAGCGCCTAAATTCTGGCAGAAAGAAGAATCCCATTATCTGGACGTTTAATAACTGAGAGTTTTCACAAGAAATCCGTTGCCATCACGCAAATAAAGCGTGTCACCGCTGTTGTTCCAGACAGGCATTTTACTGTTCCAGTAAAATTTATTTTCACTGTCATTGCCCTGTCCGGTAAAAAGGATTATTTCTGACCCGTTTTTAAATATATATTTCTTAAATTCATATATGTTAGTGCCGCTGTCTTTTACTGTCCAGCCTTCTATATTAATATCTTCGCCCAGATTATTAGTAAAAATAATATATTCATCATTCATGTTTTTACTGTCGTCCCCGTCTGCGTCATAATTAATTCTAATAATTATGGCGCTTATACTTACCTGATTGCCGCTGTTATTTTTATAGCTGTACGGTGATATTTCCCATAGCCCCAGGTTGTTATTTCTTGCATATCTTTCCGCTTCAAGAAAATTCTGCTGGTATTTTATATCAGGAGGCATTGTATATGCATTTGCAAAACCCCTTTTTACCATTTCAAGATTTATAAATAAATCTTTTATAAAAGCATACCGCAAAAGCCTGCCATACTTGTCCCTGTCAGATATATCTTTTTCAAGCTGAACAAGTTTACCTGCTGCAATAATTCTAAGAACCTGCTTTGCCTCTTCATAAAAATACATACCGGCTTCCGGTGTGTTTATGCCTGCAAGCCTTACTCTTTCAAAATTATCGATTATAAAAGTATCGCCGTCTATTACTTCTGTTACTTTGAATAAAGCCTGACCATCTGGCCCTGGTTCATCTTTCTCTTCTGTTTCTCCTGAACCATTTATATTAAAACTTTCTTCTGCGGCAGAAACCGAAGAATTGCCAGCAGGAACGGGTTTTTCATCGAAGTAAAAAAGGCCGCACGCGCTTATTGCAGTTAAAATAAAAGCTGTAATTGCAGGTACTATAAATTTTGAAAAATAATTCTTCAAATCTGTTTAAAATTCAAATACTTCCGGTAAAATTCCATATTATTTATTATTTTTTTGGCAGATTTTTAATATTTTAAATAAATGCATACAGCTGGCAGGTTCATCTCTTTCTTAAATCTTCAAGCCTTATTCTTGTTTTTTCATCAAGCCTTTTTTCAATACTGTAAAAAGAGCCGCTTTCCTGCTTTTTGCTGTCATCAAGCTTTGCCTGAATTTTTTTCCTGAATTCATTCATTTCAGATGCAAATTCCCTGACTGATTTCCTGTATATGTTTTTTGTAAAAACCACCTTTTGCTGCATATAATCAGAAGTTACTACAAATATCCTGTCATATTTTTCATTTAAGTGAACTGTTTTTTCCACTAAAGAATCCGCAGTCTGGCCGGTTTTTGAATATACTACTGTTACACAGTCCTGATTTTCTTTTGACTGTGCGCTGTTTTTAGTGTGTTTTGCATCAAATACGACAGTTAAGTCACAATTATTGTAATTTTTAAACTGAGCAAGCTCAGATACCAGCCTATCTCTTAGCTCTGAGAGGTCTAATGAAGATATTTTTAAATTATTACCAACTGGTTTATAATAATTGAAAATAAAATTATAACCGTCGATTATGTATAGCTCTTTCAACTTATATCATACTTCTTCTTTCAAATCTGGTGGTTTTTTAAAATATAAAACATAATTCCGGCAGAAACTGCAACATTTAATGATTGCATCCTGCCGCAATGCTCTATTTTTACAAGTGCGTCGCAGTTTTTCTCAATAAGCCTGCCCATGCCTTTTTCTTCATTTCCGAATACTATTGCTGCCGGATAAATATACGCAGAGCCCCGGGCATCCATTACTTTTTTATCACTGGAAAGCGATGTTCCGTAAATCCAGAAACCGCTGTTTTTAAGAAGTTTAATTGTCCTTGTAATATTGGTTATTTTATAAACTTTTACTTCTTCCAGAGCGCCTGAAGATATTCTGCTTACTCTGCTGTTTACGCCTGCACTCCTGTCAGAAGGTATAATTACCCCATCTATTCCAAAAGCGCTGCAGTTTCTAAGTATTGCGCCGAAATTGCCTTCATCAGTAATGCCGTCCAGGATTGCAAAAACAGTTCTGTCTTTGGTGCTACTATTACTTTCGCTAATTCTTCTTAAATCATATTCAATATCAGGAAAGTTATAATCAGAAACAACAGCAATAACACCCTGTGTGTTTTTAAC
>JACVJB010000282.1 GCA_015711775.1 Actinomycetota bacterium
GTTCAATCCTTTACTCCCGGACTAATATCTGACCTTTACCAGGACATTACTGATTTTGAGAAACAGGATCTGGAAAAGATTTTTTCTTTTTGGGAGAAGGAATTCAGCAGATGTATAAGATGCTATGCCTGCAGAAATATCTGCCCTCTTGAAGTTTGCAGAGATAAGTGTATAGCGCAGATGGACGTTCCCCGCTGGCAGTCGCAAAAAATTAACAAAGATGAAGCAAAATTTTTTCAGCTAATCAGAGTTTTTCACCTTGCAGGCAGGTGTACAGAATGCGGAGAATGTGAAAGAGCATGTCCTGCGAATATACCCGTTGTAAAGCTTATGAAAAAAATAAATAAAGAAATTTTCAGATTATTTGAATTCAAACCGGGTATGATCATTGAGCAAAAACCTCCTCTTCTTACCTTTAATACTTATGAGAAAAACATTGTAGAGGAGAAACTGGTATGAAAATAATTACAAACATTACAACAAACTTTAATAGTCAAATTATTTTATTTTTACCGGAGCGATAAATGCCAGAAACACTTATATTAAAAAAGAATAAAATATGGGATTTCCTCGAAAAATGCAGTAAGGAGTTCGACGTATATGCGCCTGTGGAAAATAAAGAAACAGGGATAATCGATTTAATTGACTTTAAAAATATTGAAAAAAAAGATGAGATAAATTTTAAAGAAAAGCTGAAAAAAGGAATAAAACATTTTGTACTGCCTGCTACTGAAAAAATTTTTAATTTTGAATATATTAAGGATGTAAATGATCCTGAGTCTATAAAAATCAGCCTGACCACGGATACAGATGAAAAGGCCATTTTACGGCAAGGCAGAAAAAAAATACTATTTGGAGTTAAACCCTGCGACACGGCAGGGGTAAGGCGTCTTGATATTATCTTTGCTGACGAAACTGATAAATCAGGCAATTCTGGTTCATTTACCGGCCCTGAAGATAATGTTGCTTCCGGTAAAAACAAAAAAGAAGAACAGTTTGAGAATTACTTAAAAAGACGAAAAGATCTGCTCTTGATTACCATTGGATGTGTCGATATCTTTCCGGATTGCTTCTGCAGCTCAGTAGGCGGGCATCCTTTTGATTTTAAATATTCAGACATTGGCCTTATTGATATGAAAGACTATTTCCAGGTAATAAAAATCTCTGATAATCCTGATGCTCAATCTTTCATTGAAATATTCAATGAATTTACGGAAAAAATTAATACAAGTGAAAATTCAGAAGCTGAGCTGAAAAAAATTTTTAAAAAATCAGAATCCGAATGTTTTTCAAACTGGGAAAGGATAGACGGGCATGATATCGCGGCTTTAATGGAAAAAAATTTTAATGATGAAAATATATGGAAAAATATTTCAGAAAAATGCATAGGTTGTGCAGCGTGCACTTTTGTCTGCCCGACCTGTCTATGCTTCAGCATAAACGATGAAAGAAATGACCTTAAAGGCGAGCGTTATAAATGCTGGGACTTTTGTACCAGTTATTATTATACGCTTGAAGCAAGCGGTCATAACCCCCGGGGGGAACTTTATCAGAGATACAGGAATAAGGTTAACTGCAAATATCATTATTATTATAAAAGAAAAGAAAGCCTGTATTGCGTAGGTTGCGGCAGATGCATAGATGTGTGCCCTGCAGGAATGGATATAAGGGACGCTGTAAACATTATTTCAGGTCGCAGCAATCGTTAAAAAAGGATAGTGATTAATATGACAACAATGACTCGAGCAATTCCAGGAAAAAACACACTGATACCTGATATAGCTACAGTGAGAAATAAAATTGCAGAAACTCCAAATATTGTAACACTTCAGGTCACTTTTGATGATAAAAATATTATGGAGAAATTTGCTTTTGAGCCAGGCCAGGTTGCTCAAGTCTCAGTTTTTGGTTATGGTGAATCTACTTTTGTTATCAACTCATCGCCTTTAAATAAAGAATACCTGGAATTTTCTATTATGAAAGCCGGAGTTAATACTACCGCTATTCATAATTTAAGCCAAGGCGAAAAAATCGGTATCAGAGCGCCGCTCGGAAGACCTTTTCCTTACAGAGAGATGGAGGGTAAAAATATATTTTTTATTGGTGGAGGAATCGGGCTTGCGCCCCTCAGGCCGCTTATTTTTTACATTCTTGCAAATAAAGAAAAATATGCCAGGCTTACTCTGCTTAATGCAGCTAAAACTCCTGAAGATTTCTGTTTTGAAAAGGATTTAAAAAATTGGGAAGATACCGGAGGTCTGCAATTGATTCAGACAATTGATAACGCATGTTACGGGTGGGATAAGGAAGTCGGGCTTTGTCCTGATGTACTTGAAAAAATAAATCCTTCGCCCGTCAATAGCATTGCAGTGGTTTGCGGTCCGCCTATAATGATAAAATTTACGCTGGCAGTACTGAAAAAAAGTGGTTTTAATGAAAGCAGCATATTGACAACTCTTGAAAGAAGAATGAAATGCGGTATAGGCAAATGTGGAAGATGCAATATAGGTGAAAAATTCGTATGCACGGATGGTCCCGTGTTTTCTCTAAAAGAGCTGAATGCTCTTTGCGAATGTTTTATTTAAAATTTTTAAATAGGAGGTAGTGATGGCAAAAATATATATTATTGACGATGACAAAGATATGGTCGAATCAATTTCAATAGTCCTTAAAGCCAGTAATTTTGAAGTGGCAGTACAGTATAACGAGGAAAACATAATCGAAAATGTCAAAAAATTCAAACC
>JACVJB010000283.1 GCA_015711775.1 Actinomycetota bacterium
TCTTTATGATAGAAAAAAAATCACTGCTTTGGAAATACTCAGTGGCTATTGGTTGCAACAGGATTGCAGCAACTCTTTCAGGAATAGATATTAAAAAAATAATAGGCGGTTTATATATAATAACCGGAGCTCTTGCCGGTTTTTCCGGTGCTGTGCTGGCTTCAAGATTATCAGTGGGCCAGAAATTTGTAGGTGAAGGTTTTGAATTCGATGTGATAATTGCAATACTTCTGGGAGGTACCAGTTTCAGAGGTGGTGAAGGTACTACTATTGGTACAGTTATTGGAGCTCTTGTAGTTTCAATACTTGGCATCGGGCTTAATATGATGGGGATCGCTTCATTTTACCAGTATGTTATAAAAGGAATCATATTAATATTTGTTGTATTTGCAGATAAGCTTCTTAGAGACAAAGTCTTAACTAAAATAATTGCAAAGCAATCATAATATTTATTGTTTAAAATTTTTTCACCATAAAAGAATGGAGAAATAATATGGACAGGTTTGATTATTATATTCCTACAAAAGTATTATTTGGCAGTGGCAGGATTGACGAAGTAGGAAAGGAAGTAAGCTTATATGGAAAAAAAGTAATGCTTGCTTCATACGATAAAGAACTTCTTCAAAATATAGGTATCTATAATAAAGTGGTAGAAGCCTTAAAAGCTGAAGGACTAAAGATTGTAGAATTCTATGGAATTAAATCAAATCCTGTAATTTCCCATGTGAATAAAGGGGCAGAACTTGCAAGGTCTGAAAAAATCGATGTAATACTTGCAGTTGGTGGAGGCAGCGTAATTGATGAATGTAAGGTTATTTCGGCAGGAGCTTTTTATAAAGGAGATGCCTGGGATTTCTTTAATGGCGCCGCAGAGGTCAGGCAAACACTTCCTCTTGTTACTATCCTTACCATACCTGCGACAAGCTCAGAAATGAATTCAGGCGCTGTAATAACTGACGATAAAACTATGCATAAATCCGGATTTTTTAACCCTGGTTTTTTTCCCAAAGTATCAATTCTTGATCCAGCTATCACTTTCTCATTAAACCAGAAACTGACAGCTTATGCAGCTGCAGATATAATTTCACACCTGCTTGAGGGTTATCTGACGCATAAAGATGTCTGGGCGCCAATACAGGACGGACTGATGGAAACATTGATGAAAGCAGTAATTATGAGTGCAGATAGGATACAGAATGATCCTGAAGATTTGCATGCAAGGTCAACAATGATGTGGGCAGGTTCTCTTGCATGGAATGGTCTGCCAATTTCAGGGGTGGGCCCGATAGGTTATCCGATGCATATGTTTGAGCATTCTTTAAGCGCAATTTATGATATACATCATGGCGCAGGTATGGCAGTTATAATGCCAGGCTGGATGAAATATGACTGTGCCATTGATAATAAAAGGTACATACTTTTTGCAAGAAATGTTTTTGGAATAACTGAAAAGGACGACATAAAAGCTGCATTTGAAGGCATAGAAGTTTTCCGCAATTGGCTTATTGATAAAGGAGCACCGGTTTCATTCGAGGCTGCCAAACTCCCGACTGATGAGATTGATAAGCTTGCTGATGATGTGGTCATTACTGCAAATGCATGGGGAATGCAGGACTGGTATTCCAGGCAAGTTATAATAGAAATATTTAAAAGGTGTTTTGTATGATTGCTGGTAAAGAAAAGTATGAAATAAAAGTCCTGGATAATACTAAATCAATTGCCGGCGAAACCCCTGTTTGGGATAGCAGGAATAACAAGTTATACTGGATTGATTTTTTAGGTGGCAAGATTAGCAGTATTGATTATGAAGATGGAGAAGTTAAAAGCCTGGACGTACAAAGCAAAGTCGGAACTGTCGTATTAAGGCAAAATGGTGGACTGCTTGCTGCTCTTGGGACAGGTTTCAATTTTATTGATAATGATTTAAGCAAACTGGAAATAATAGCCCATCCTGAACCTGAAAAAATAAACAACAGATTTAATGATGGAAAATGTGATTGCATGGGCAGGCTCTGGATAAGCACTGTTTCCCAGGATTTTGAGAATGGTTGTGCCACAATGGAACCGCTAGGCAGTTTTTATTGTCTTGATACAGACCTCAGCACAAGGACTATAATTGACAAAGTAATCCAGGTTAATGGTATAGCCTGGTCACAGGATAATAAAAAGATGTATCTTGTCGATACCTGTGCATTTGAAATTCTTGAATTTGATTTTGATGAAGAAAAAGGGGAAATTAGAAATAAAGAAGTTGCAGTGAAAATACCACAGGAATTAAGTTTTCCAGATGGATTGTGCAGGGATGCAGAAGGAACTTTATGGATTGCTCATTGGGGAGGATATAAATTATCAAGATGGGACCCAAAAAGAGGTGATTTGATCGAAACTGTTGACATACCTGCACCAAATGTGACCTGTTGCGCTTTTGGTGGTCCTGACATGGATGAACTGTTTATAACCACAGCAAGTTTTGGAATGACTGATAAGGAGTTAGAAAAATATCCTGATGCTGGAAAGATTTTTGTTTTTAAAACACAAGTTAAAGGTCCTGAAGCATTTAGTTTTAAGGGATAATGCAAAAATATTTGAATTTAAGAATCTGGGAAAATATAAAAATTTTATTTTAATTTCTATAAATAATTATTTAAAGAGGTGCAAATATGAAACTTTCCAAAGAAGAAAGAGTTTTAAGAGTAATAAACAGGCAGGAAGTTGACTACCTTCCAAGCCAGATAACCCTGGC
>JACVJB010000284.1 GCA_015711775.1 Actinomycetota bacterium
AAAGATTTTTTATTATATCCAATATTTTATTTATAATTTGGTATCAATTTGAACATATTTTATACTAAAACCTATTAATATAAAATATTGAAGAATTGTCCTGGCAAACAAATACAATTTTATATAAGGCCTCCTGATTATCAGCTCCGAAGAACGAATATTCTTCTCACCTTAACCAACCATAATTTACGCACAAAAAAGCACCTTTTTATCCACATAAAACAAAAATAAAAAATATTTTTTTCTCACCTTTAAAATTTGACAAAATTATGAATAATATATATATTATTCATATGAATAAATATGAATTAAAGATAAATACAGCCTGGCTTAAAAGAAAAAGGGATGGCCTTGTAAAAAAACTTGCTGGCATTGGTCCTTTTGTTGACGGCAGTATTGCTAAGGTAAAAAGAAGATGCGGCAATAAAAACTGCAAATGCTACCTAAAGGGAGAAAAGCATGAAAGCTATTATCTTATGTATAAGACAGCAGGTGTTACAAAAGCAGTTTATATTCCTGTAGATATGGTTGATGAGGTTATAGCTTTAAACAAGGAATACAAGAAACTAAAAAGAATCATTGCTGAAATTACAAGGGCAAGTAAGGAAATAATAAGAAGGCATGTAAGTGAG
Organism: Actinomycetota bacterium; assembly: GCA_015711775.1. Lineage (GTDB taxonomy): Bacteria > Actinomycetota > Humimicrobiia > Humimicrobiales > Humimicrobiaceae > VGAZ01. The sequence continues at coordinate 633 of JACVJB010000284.1, forward strand.
AAAAGGCAAAAGGGGCAAAGAAAATGATAGCTGATGCGTTTTTTAAAACCACCAACCATTTCTTTCCCAAACTTTCAATATGGCTTTCATCAGTAGATGATCCCAGAAACAAAAACAAAATAATATACAGTCCAAGCCACTTGCTCTGGCTTGGCCTATTTTTGTTTCTACTTCGTCTTGGATCAAAAAGAAAGATAAAGTATAAGCTTTCAACACAAGATTTTTTAAAGAACCTAATCACCCTTACTGCAAGTTACGATGAAAATGTAGCTCATCATGATACTGTAGAGTATTTTCTTGATAAACTTGAGCCAATGGAGCTATATAAAGTACGCCACAAGATGACAAATAGACTTATAAGGATGAAGGCACTGGATAAATTTAGGCTGTTAGATAAGTATTTTATGATTGCTGTTGACGGAACTGGTCATCTTGCATTTAAAGACAGACACTGCCCAAATTGTCTTACCAAACAAAAAGAGGAAAAAATACTTTACTATTATCATAACGTGCTTGAGGCAAAACTTGTAACAGAGACTGGCCTTGCAATATCAGTTGAAACTGAGTTTATCGTAAACATAAATGGAGCATCCAAGCAGGACTGCGAGCTTGCCGCATTCTATAGGATGGCAGAGAGACTAAAGAAAAGGTTCCCTCAGCTTAAAATATGCCTACTTTTAGATTCTTTATATGCTGCTGGCCCTGTAATGAATATATTAAAAAAATACAAATGGAAATATATTATTACCTTTAAGGAAGGCTCTATGCCTGATAGATATGATGAGTTTTTAAAGCTTAAAAAACTATGTCCACAAAATGAAATAGAATTATCAAATGATAATGCAGTCCAGAAATATTCCTGGGTAAATGATATTAGCCATAAAGAAAACTTCTTTGATGTAATAGAGCTTAATGAAGTAAATGCAGATAATAGGACAAGATTTGTATGGATTACAAATCTTGATGTAGGCAAAAACAATATTACCAAAATAACAAAAGGGGCAAGACTAAGATGGAAAATTGAAAATGAAGGATTTAATGTCCAGAAAAATAGGGGATTTAACCTGGAACATCCATACAGCCAAAACGAAATGGCAATAAAAAACTTCTACCTGCTTTTACAGATAGCCTGCATAATCTCCCAGCTTATTGAAAAAGGGAGCTTGCTTGCAAAGAAAGTCCAAAAAGTCTTTGGCAGTGCTACTATGTTATTTGAACAGCTGCTTGAAGACCTAAGGACAAAATTTATTGGTTCTAGCTTTTCAAACAAACCAATACAAATCAGGCTCTCATCTTTTCCATAGCCACTTATAAGGGTTTCCAGGTTAATCCCCTTGAAAGCTTCATAATTATATTATCATAAGTCCTTATATAAGTCTTTCCTAAAATTTCACCAAGTAAAATTTCTAAAAATTTGCCGATTTTAGGCTCAAATCAAAAAAAGTCGTTCTTCAGAGCTGAAAATAAAAAATAATAATTGACAATTAAATTAATTCTGGTATTATTAATTTATAAATTCCTCTGGCTATCAAGCCAGAGTACGAGGTTAGCGAGAGCTAACCTCTGTTTTTTATTCTTATGAGAACAAATATCTATATTGATGGTTTTAACTTTTATTATCTTGCTGTAAAGGGCACCCTTTACAAATGGCTTGATTTTAAAATGTTGTTTACTCAGCTTCTTGGGCCAAAACACAATATTCTAGCGATAAAATATTAAACTGCTATTGTTTCCGGAATAAAGGATCCTCAGCAGCCTGTTAGGCAGAAAATGCACTGCAGGCTTATATAAAAGAGTTTTCAGTTTATTTTGGCAGTTTTTTAACTACAAATAAGATGATGCCATTAGTGCAGCCTTTTAATAATATAAAATTTGCTAATGTGATAAAAACCGAAGAAAAGGGCTCAGATGTTAATCTTGCTGTACATCTGGTAAATGATGCCTGGAAAAATGATTATGATTGTGCAGTTATTGTATCTAATGATAGTGATTTGTATGAAGCCATGAGAATTGTAAAAGATGAATTAAATAAAAAAGTTGGTTTAATAATTTTATCCGGAGGTCATCCATCAGTGAAATTGTTAAAATGTGCTACTTTTAAAAAAGCAATC
>JACVJB010000285.1 GCA_015711775.1 Actinomycetota bacterium
TGAGGTTCTCTATCGTTCTAGCTTCACTGAGTACGGTGAGTATGCAGTGAAAGTCAATTACCTCTCTAAGGCTCACTTTGAGCGACAGGCATCGAGTGTTGTGATTCCTACGCTCATTACAGCCGGCTATTATTTATAGACAGTGTATTTAGTTGGGAATACTCTTAACAGTATTTATTATTAAATCTTTTGAGATCTCTTCATAATCTAAAAGTTCTGAAGGTTTACCTGACAGTGGCAATTTTCTAACTTCAAGAATAATAACTTTGCATAGGCACTCAATTATTTTTTCATTCTTTATGATTAATCAAATTTTAAGCTATAATAAAGATGCGGCTATAATAATGTTCCGCAGTTTGTTCTGATAGAGCTAACTTTGTCTATATAGGGCCAGGTGTCTCCGTAAGGTTAATCCTAAAAACCTGGATGCTTTGACCGCATATTTAATATTATAATTAAGCAGCAAAACAATATAATGGTATTTAGACCAGTATTATCCTAATAATTCTAACAGTTTTTTAAAGGTTAATTAATTGTAACATTGGAAAATATTATAAATATAAATAAAAGCAGACAAATGCAAAAAAATTATAGAAAATATATAAATAATCTGCAGGATTTAAATCTCAGGGAATTCTTCTATAAAAATTTGTCAAATAAGAAAAGTCATTACTCCTATAAAAGTAAATTCAGGACATGGAAATGGACTTATAATAATATCCTTGAATCTGCCCTTAAATTTGCAACAGTTTTGTATGATTTTGGTGTAAAAAAAGGCGATAGGGTAATTATAAAATCACCCGCCAGGCCAGAATGGATAGTAGTATTTATAGGCTGTGTAATGTCCGGAACAGTAGCGGTGCCTCTCGATTATAAGTCAGATAAGGATTTTTTATCAAAGGTCATAAAGGAAGTCGAGCCGAAACTGATTGTTATGGTTAAAAATCCGGAGGTTTCTGAAGACACTAATTTTAAAAATATTAAACAAATCGATATAGAAAATCTGGACTTGCTTCTTTCCGGCAAGAAAGAATTTGATTATAAAAAGGTCCATATTACAAATGAGGATATGCTTGAAATTATATATACTTCAGGCACAACCTCTGCGCCAAAGGGAGTAATGCTTACTTTTGGCAATATACAATCAAACCTCCAAATGGCTATTCCTCTTATTAAAAAATGGAAAAAATTCTTAAAATTTGTAATAAACGCAAAGCTTCTTACCATAGTGCCCCTTTCTCATATGTACGGCCAGGTAATTGGGATATTTATTCCGGCAGCAATTCAATTAAATGTAATGTTTTCAGAAAGCATACAGCCAAAAGATGTGCTATATGCAGTAAAAAAGGAGCGTATAATTGCAATTGGAGCTCTCCCGCAGCAGTTAAAAACAATCAAAGATTATATGGTGCATATATTTGAGCTTGATAATGCTAAATTCAGGCATGTTTATGAAAAATTTAAGAAAAAGCGCTGGTGGATAAGGTTATTAAGATTTATTCCTTTACATTTAAAAGTAGGCCCAACTCTTCTTGGCATTATTTCGGGAGGGGCGCATATAAGTGAAGAAATTGATGAATTTTTCAGGGTTCTTGGTTATGGAATTTTCCAGGGATACGGGCTGACTGAAACTGCTCCTTTACTTGCTTTATATGATCCTTCAAAAAATAAAGCAGGCTCAGTCGGAAGTTTTTTAAATAATAAAAATATTAAAATTGAAAATGGAGAGCTTTATGTCAGGGGCGCAAGCGTCACTCCCGGATATTACAGGAATAAAGAGAAGACCGAACAGTCATTTAAAGACGGCTGGTTTATGACAGGTGATATTGCAGAGGTTGATGAAGATGGAAATGTTTTTATAAAGGGCAGAAAAGATGACATGATAGTAAAAGAAAGCGGAATAAATATATACCCTTCTGATATTGAGGAAAAATTAAAAAAACAGCCTGAGGTAAAAGACTGTGCAGTTTTTGGCGCCGAAAGAGATGGCAGAAAAAAGATAATAGCCGTTCTACTACCTGAAGATTCAGCAATAACTAAAGAGAAGGCAGATAAAATAATCCGGGATACTAATTCAGGACTTAATGTTTCCCAGAAAATTGATGACTATATCATATGGAAGGATGAAGATTTCCCAAGAACAAGCTCTACGATGGATATAAGGAAAAAAGAGATATTGGAAGTGATAAAAAAGTCATCTGAAAAAGAAGAAGCAGATATTGGGAAAGCTGCCATGAAAGATTATAGGGAGAAAAAAGATATTTACCAGATTATCAGCAGTATTAAAAAAAATGTTGGAAAAAGTGACAGACATACTTCGCTGGAAAAAGATCTGGGCCTTGATTCACTCGATATAATAACTCTATCAACCGAGATAGAAAAAAATTATGGAATTGATGCATCGCTGCTTGATTTGGCGGCAGATACAAAAATCATAGATATTGAAGACATGATAAAGAATCCTCCAAAAAAATCAGGGTTGCTTCCTTTTTATAACTTTCCATATAGCTGGTTCTTTGTTGGGTTGCGAGCCATATTTCAATTTTTGATATTTCCCTTCGCCAGGATGCTTTATAGAACTAAAATCGACGGAAAGAGCAATTTGAAGAAATTTGATTGGCCCACAGTATTTATTTCAAACCATGTGTCAGTTATGGACACTCTTGTCATTATATATACATTACCCCTTAAAATAAGGGCAAGATTGACTGTAGTCATGTCAATAGGGCAAGATCGGAA
>JACVJB010000286.1 GCA_015711775.1 Actinomycetota bacterium
TCTATGTTCGGCATCAGAGTTGGGAAAGACCCGGGGCAGTAATTCCGTTGAATATAAGGCTATAGGCAATGAGGATATAAACGGTAAAGATAATGATTCCGGACAGGAAAAAAATGTTGATAAAAAAGCTGATATAAAAAATAAAAAAACCATGCCTTCCATAAAACTGGTAATTTATGAGGGCCGGCTGTATTCAAATGCTGATAATATTTGTTATTATAGGGTAGAAGCAAAAGTTTCCGGTTACCCTGAGCCAGCCATAAAATTCAGCAAGGATGACAGCAACGGGGCATGGGGAAAATACAAGGCACAGGTTAATCTTAAACAGGGACAGGAATATACAATCGCTGCAACAGCGTCTAACTCTGAGGGAGTTGCTGCTGATTCAATAATGCTCAAATATACTGAAAGTGGCAACCCTGAAAATTTAAATGAACAAAGGCAGGCAAATGAAGGCGGCAACGATGATATTTCAAATGAGAACAGCGCTGAGATACTGACATTTATTGCACCCATTTTAAGCGAAAATACCGGATATTTTGTTGCGGGCCAAAATGGTTATTATCGTCAAGGCGGCTGTATTTTTATTGGTGACGCTCCAGCTTCGGACCAATGCCCCCAGGGCATGCCGTGCACAGGTTTTTTAACTTATGGAATGGACGGTATAGCTGGTAAAAAGGTAACTGAGGCAACAATTGATTTTAAGTTAAGCAAGAAATGGGGAGATACATCTATTTTTAACACTCTGGTTATTTCTGTTTTTGATGAAAACAATGTAATGAAACCCATGCAATCTTTCTCCTCAGACTGCGGAGGCAGTTTTACGTTAAATAATCTGGACTTCACCGCATTTATACAACATTCCCTTGATATAAATAATACTGGACTGGAGCTTTACTGCCAGTTTGACCCCTACATCAGCGACCATGATAGTTTTTGGGATGGCTGGGAATATCAGCAGTCAGATGTTATATTTAAAGTTAAATATATAAAATGAGAGAGGCGGCGTTGTAGCGGTCAATATTGTCATAAATATAATGATAAATTATTTTTTAAAGACCCTTAAATCTTGTAGCGATGAGCAGTAACACCGCTGATGCCAATACCAGCCATACAGCAAAGTTAGAGAATGGGGCGCTTAGAAAATGAAAAATAATCCCCACAACTGCAAGTATCAGGGCTATGAACCATGTTATATTTTTGGGTGGTGATAAGTGTTTCATTTGAGTATTTTCCTTTCTTGTTCCATACTTTTTATTAATCATTATAAATGTGTTTTTTTTTCATATGAGCGTAATTTATTAGAAAGTTATTATATTTTTATAGTATAGCGATATGCTAAATAATATTAACAGTGAAATTTATAGTATTTCACCTGGTATTAAGTCCAGCATCGTCCGGGTGTTTTCACCAGTTCTTGAAAAAATTAATAAGCAAAAAAATACCTAAGGTAATATTAACTGATGATCATTCCCTGTGTTGCCGCGGCATTCAAACTGTATTTGAAGCCTCTGATTATATTTTTTATGTTTTAAGTAAGTCAAGAGTCTCAACAAAACAGAAGCAGTCTATGTCCTTTAAAGAAAACTGGTGAAATTGCCAGGAAAAGACTGGCAATAATGTCTGTTAAAATACTGTAAGCTTCACCGTTACTATTATAATTGCATACCTCTATACTTAAATAAAAAAATGAAAATATTACTTGCTGAAAAAAGTAAACTTCTGATTTCTGCTCTTATGCTTGTCATTACACAGATAAAAGATTCAGATGTCAAAGAAATAGGACAAATTTTAAATGTAGATAAAGTTGTCAGCCTCTATGAGGAGTTAAAAAAAGAAAAACCTGATGTTCTAATTATAAATGGCGGGTTTATAAATCATAAAACGAGAGATATAATTCCTGAACTTGAGATGATGTATCCTGGCATGGCAATTATGATCTTAAGCACTGATCCTGAACTTGAAGAAAAATATGCAGAGGTAGGGATAAGAAATTTTATCTTAAAAGGCAATTCTGCCGAAGATTTCTATAATTCCATGGTTATATTTTTACGAAAAGAGCAAGATAGATTTTAAAAAGAGAATTTCAATAATTAAAAATAAAAATTGAGAAATTAATGTTATAAAGTTAATTATTATAAAATTAGAAAGGAAAAAATTATGAGGTTTATTTTAATCATTGCGGCAATCGTACTGCTTGTAGTGGGAATTTTGGGACTGTTTCCTCAATTTGCCTGGGCACATACACAATTATGGCGTTCAATTCTTGAAATAGTTGTAGGCGGTTTAGTACTGCTGGTAGGAGTAAGAAGGCACTAATAAAAAAATTAGAAATGCCGGCATTGGCCTTGCAGGTATTATATAAAAAAATTGCAAAGATAAAACTAATATTAAAAGATAAAAAAGGGAGAAAAAAATGAGTATCTTTTGGATTCTGGCAATAGTAGCGGTAGTATTGATAATATTTTCCGGTATCTTTGGTTTCAGGGGAGCCAATAAAGCAGGCTGGGGGATCTTAAAAATTCTCTTTATCATTTTTATTGTCTTTTTGGTTATTATGATTATTCTGGCAATTATCAATTAACAGTATTGTTCCTAAAATCTTTAGTTACGTATGAATTTATAGCGGGTTCAGGAAATGTTTCTTTGCCCGCTATATTTAATTAATG
>JACVJB010000287.1 GCA_015711775.1 Actinomycetota bacterium
AGTTTTCAGGCCTACCTATAACTATATGGCGAAAGTCAGAGCCCACAAGATCAGCAATTCTGTAATCAACATATTCGGCGCTTTTACCTGGCCTCACTTTAATTTCCGGCAGGTCTAACCCTAGGTACTCAAGTACCTTAAAGTAAAAATCATTGATGAGCCTGCTGTCAGTTCCCCACAGATCTATGGGGATCCTGTCAGGCTCTTTATGATTAATTGCAAAGTTTACTCTCTGGCGTGAGTTCATTTTAAAGCTGCAGCACCTTTTCCCTTTCCTCCCTTATAGTCTCAACAAGCGCCTTGATATTTTCCACAGGTATGTCATTCATAAGCTCCTGTGATGGCGCTATGATGTGGCCTCCGCCTTTACCAAGTATCCTTATGGTGTCTCTTGTAAGTTTTTTTGTCTCTTCAGGGGTTATGTAGGGTAGAACCTGGGTATTTATGCCTCCAAAGAATATCAGGTCTTTTCCATATTCCTTCTTTAAATAAGCAAGATCCATGCAGGGCTGGACAGGCTCAAGTATTTTAAGCCCTATGTCAATTAGCTGTGGTATAAAATCAATTAAGTTGCCGCAGCAGTGAAGCATTACGGGAAGGCCCGCATCAGTAAAGACTTCCCACTCCCTTTTTAGCCTTGGGTATATGTATTTTGTAAATGTATCTTTTGAGAAAAACCCTCCGCACTGGGTTCCAAGGTCATCGCCGTGATGCGCTATCTTAAAGCCTGTGGCAACCATTTTCTTTGCATGCTCAACTTTATAGTCCGTTACCTTGTCCATAAGCTCTTCCACTACTTTGGGATTTGCAGCAATGTTTAGCATAAACTCGTTCCAGCCCATTATTGCATATGAGCGCTCATATATGCCGAAATATCCTGAGGGCCATACAAGGTATTTGCCTGACTGCTCCTTTAAATCCTTTTGCCAGTCTGAAAAGTTGCCCGGCATATTTATATCAGGAACTGTATAATTTTTTACGGCCTCTTCAACGTTTGTTGACATGTATGAGGCCCTTGAGAGGCTTTTTGGCATAAACTTTGCAATATGTTCGGTTGTTTTTCCCTGGAGGGGATGAAAGCTGCAGAAAAAACTTCCTGCGCCTACTTTTATTCCCATGCCCCAGTTATCATATACCACATCGTTTTCCCAGTCAGGATTTGCATAGCCTTTTTCATGAAGGTCATTTATTACATCAACAACGTCCCTGAAAAACAGGGGTTTATCCTGCAGTGTTAAGGTAAGATAGAGGTGGTTTTCAAGGTAATCATCAAGCTCTGAAGGATTAGACAGGCCAAGAGCCTTACTAATATCGGCATCCCTTGTGCGGTCTGCCAGGGTTATCTGGCTTGGAAGGTAGTCAACTTCCTGCCTGTTTATTACTCTTAAAACTCTTTCTTCTTTGGAAAGTTTCATATTTGCACCTCTTTAAATAATTATTTATAGAAATTAAAATCAAGAATAGTTATTATTATTAAGCTATGCTGGTACTTTTAACTTTTTTTACAAAATTCTCAAACACAAGAGCCAGGAAAAAGACCAGTCCCCTTACAAGAATTGACCAGTATGGTTGGACTCCAACCATAGTAAGCCCATTTGTTAGACATACCAGGATAAAAACTCCACCTACTGTTTTTATAACCGAGCCTTCACCGCCAAAAAAACTGGTTCCGCCAAGAAGTATTGCTATTATTGCGTCTACTTCTACTCCAATCCCCGATGTGGGATCACCTGCAGACATATAGCTTGACCTGGTGATGCCTGCCAGAGCTGCCATTGCTCCTACTGCTATATAAACAATTGTAATCGTGCGAACAACATTAATGCCTGAAAGTTCTGCAGCCAGCCTGTTGTCGCCAATTGCAATAGTATATTTGCCAAGTGTTGATCTTTTTTCAAAAAAAATAATAATAATAACTATTGCAATAGCTACAAACACAGAAGGCGGAAGACCAAGAAAAAGATTCCCACGGCTGAAAAAATTCATATTTTCAGGCATATTATATTTAATCATATCCTGCCCGGGCGTGACCAGGAACTTGGCCAATCCATAAAACAGGCTCATTGTCGCAAGAGTCGATATAACAGATGTTATCCTGAGCTTCATTACCAGTAAACCATTTATTGCACCCATCAGGCACCCCATTACCAGGACAATGGCAAGTGCTGAAAAAAATGAAAAGCCGGATTGCCTTAGAACTGCAAATACTACGGCGCTGAGTCCCAGTCCAGCTCCAACCGAAAGGTCAATATTTCCTGAAATCATAAGCAACGTTGCCATTGAAGCTATAACCAGTGTGGGTACAGAAACCCTCATCATATTTCTTATGCTGAGTTCGCTTAAAAATCTGCCTTTAGATAAAATAGCGAAAACAAATATTATTACTATTAGCAGGAGCAGCACGTAGTTGTTCTTAAAAAAATTTATAAATGGATCTTTAGTTATTTTTTTCATAATTCTGCAGACCTTTCTTTAACAAAAGATTCTTAGTATATTAATCGATAAATGCTATAACATTTTTTTGTATTTAGTTAATGCCCACCGTTGCGCTAGTATGGATATAGTTATAATTACTCCTTTGGAAATAATTTGTATATCCGGTGGAAGACCAAGCTGGTTCAAAACTGTTGAAAGAATTCCAAGAATAAAAGCGCCGATTAAAACATTT
>JACVJB010000288.1 GCA_015711775.1 Actinomycetota bacterium
GATGCAGCAGCCAGGGAGCTTTCATTTATTAAAGGTGCAATAGTATAGTTAAAAAATTTTCTGGTTTAAATATGAAAATATAGTGAAATTGTATTATAAATAATTGTTGGCGAAATTTTAAATTTAAAATAAGTTCAGGAGCAATACGAGACAAAATTGTATTCAATATATGAAAGGTATTAAAGGAGATTAATTGGATAAAAAAAATAGAAATCCTTCTATTAAGGACATTGCCAGAGATGCAGGGGTTGCAATATCCACAGTTTCATTTGTCATAAACAATAGAGATTTTGTTTCAGACAGTACAAAGAAAAAAGTTTTAAAAGCCATTGATAAACTTGGTTACAGTCCGAATATTATTGCTCAAAGCCTGCGAACAAGAAAAACAAAAACAATTGGCGTTATAGTATATGATATTTCAAACCCTTTTGTTGCCCAGATAGTCCGCGGGATTGAGGAAATTGCAAAACAGAGAGGATATCTTGTACAACTGGGCTGCACATTCAATGATTTGGCAATGGAAGAAAGACAAATAAATGTGCTAATAAATCAGTTTGTTGATGGGCTTTTAATTGTAAGCGGCAGGGATAATGATAAAATTTATAGAAAGATATTAAAAAAGAATATTCCAATGGTTTTTGTGGATAAAGAAGTTGATGGTCTTGCAAATGCAAGCGTTGTTATTGATAATGTTGAAGCTGTGAAAAATGCTGTTGATTATCTTTTTTCTCTTGGCCATAGAAAAATAGGTTACATCTCTTATCCTGTCAGCAAACAGACTACAGTTAAAAGAAGATATGAAGGATACTGTAAAGGACTTAAAAATAACGGATTGAAAGTCAATCCTGAGTATGTTGTTATGGATGAAATTTACTTTAACCAGGAACTTGAAGGCAAAGATATGGAAATAACATTCGAGATTATGAATAAATTCCTAATGACAAAAAAAGTCCCTACAGCTTTTATTACAATATCTGACCTTTTTGCTTATGGTTTGCTGAAAGCTTTAAGAATCAATAATTTTAGAGTTCCAGAGGATATTTCTGTTATTGGTTTTGATAACATAATTTTTGATAATTATGTATACCCTTCTCTTACAACAATTAAACAGCCAAAAAAACTCATGGGAATAACTGGTATTAATCTACTTATAGATATAATTGAAGGAAACAAAATTGAAAACTCTACTGTTATACTTGATACAGAATTAATTATAAGGGAATCAACCGGGCCTGCTCCCAATGAAATAACCTAAAATTTTTCAGGATAACATGCTTTCATTGTCTTAACTATGGCTTCTTCAATAACGCCTCTTTCATAGCCAGGTTTTTCTGCAGTCTCTGTCTGGTCAAAATACAGGTAGTCTGTCATAATATTACGCATAAGATGTTTTGCTTCAAGACCGCCTTCAAGGCCTTTCTTTTTAAAATCCCTTTCAATCATTGCGCCTGCTGCAACTGCTAAAAACCTTGGTATCCCTCAAGTATAAATATGGTATCTGCTGGGACAATAACCTAAAACTGCTATTGGGCTTAGCAAAAAGGATGAATTTAATATGCTAAGCCAGTCAAGAATCTTTCTTATTACCTTATAATCCTGAAATAAATGCAATAAGGCGCATTTGCCCCTTGCGCTTGGGACATATTAAGGGAACAACTTCATATATTTTCTTTATTAACCTTAACCATGGTTTATTGGTCCTTTTGCGCACCTGGGAAAATTCAGGACCTTAAATTCTTAAAGTAATTAATAAGCCCATTAGTCGAGCTGTCATGCGAGGATATATTTTCGCTGTTTTTAAGTTCCGGTAAAATTTTTACTGCAAGTTCCTTGCCAAGCTCCACTCCCCACTGATCAAAGCTGAAAATATTCCAGATAATTCCCTGTACAAAGATTTTATGCTCATACATTGCTATAAGACTTCCAAGTGTGCGTGGGGTAAGTTTCTTATATATTATTGAATTGGAAGGGCGATTACCCTCAAATACTTTAAAGGGTGCTAGTTTTTCAATATCATCCTGGACAAAGCCGGTTTCCTTAAGCTCTTTTATGACTATTTCAATAGATTTGCCATTCATTAAAGCTTCCGACTGGGCAAAAAAATTTGCAAGCAGTATTTCGTGATGTCCCTGTATCCCGTGATGGCTTTGAGCAGCGGCAATAAAATCACAGGGTATTATTTTTGTGCCCTGATGCATGAGCTGATAAAAAGCATGCTGTCCGTTTGTGCCCGGTTCACCCCATATAATCGGGCCTGTCTGGTAGTCAATCCTTTTTCCATCCCGCGCTGTATTTTTTCCATTGCTTTCCATATCAGCCTGCTGAAGAAATGCGGGGAACCTGTGAAGATAGTGATCATAAGGCAGCACCGCATGTGTGCTAAAACCAAAAAAATTATTGTACCATATTCCAATTAGAGCAAGTATTACAGGCATATTTTTTTCAAAAGGCGCATTTTTAAAATGCATGTCCATTGCATATCCGCCTTCAAGCAAGCTTATAAAATTATCAAAGCCTATGCTGCATGCGATGGAAAGCCCTATTGCGGACCATAAAGAATACCTTCCTCCGACAAAATCCCAGAAAACAAACATATTTTCCGTATCAATGCCGAATTCTGCAACAGCTCTTGTGTTTGTTGATA
>JACVJB010000289.1 GCA_015711775.1 Actinomycetota bacterium
CAGGAAAAACTCCCCTGGCGACTTCTTCTTTAAACTGCTTGAAAGCTTCTACTGATTGCTGATAGAAATCAGCATATCTTTTTGCATGACGCGGATAATGTCCGTTGTGAGTGCCCAGTATATCGCAATCAAACAGAAACTGCCCATCACAATCAGGTCCGCTTCCCATTGAAAACGTTAAAATATCAACTTTTTATGTTATTTCTGCCGCAACTTTATGAGGCACGCATTCTACTTCAACAGCAATGGCCCCGGCATTCTGGTATTCAATAACATCCCGGTATATTTGTAAGGCTTCATGGCAAGTTTTACCTACGGCCTTTGGCCCTCCAAACCATGTATTTTGCACTGGTAAATAACCTACGTGGCCGACAAATGGAATTTTCTGTTTTCCTAAAGCCTTGAACTTTTCAATTTCCATACCTGAACAATAAATTGCATCAGCCCCAATCTCAAGAGCTGCCATTGCAGCCTGTAAAGCATTGCTTTTACTTACATAAGCAAAATTCTGGGGAATACCTGCACCAATAAATGTGTTTGGTGCACCTTGCCTCACCTTTGTCAGCACTATTTTCATTAGTTCCAGAGAATCTGCCCACGTAACCAGCATATCAATGCCTGCAGACTCACATGCCTGAGCAGTCCAGTAATCAAAAGCTGAAACAAGTACGATTTTTCTTTTTCCCTTTAAACCGAGTAAATCCACAACTGTCGGCCTGAACATATAATAATTCTCCTTAATAATTTAAAATATCATTATAATATTTATATCTTTCTCTACGCACACACACATATATATAAATCTATTTTTTATCGAGGCTGATTTTCATACCAAAATATTCATGTATTGCTTCATACATTGCAACAACATTTTCAACTGGTGTCCCTGCCTGTATATTATGGCTTGGTCCTGGAAAATAGCCGCCGCCATTGCCCATTGCATCCAGAACACGAAAAACTTCTTTCTTAACTTCAGCAACAGTTGCCTTTGGAAGCACCTGCTGAACATCTATACCACCACTAAAACAAAGGTCTTTACCGAATTCATTTTTAATTTTTAAAGGATCCATATCCCTGGCACTTGTCTGTATGGGATTCATTATATCAACACCAATTTCTATAAATCGCGGGAAAATCTTAATTGCACTACCGCACGAATGAAATTCAACTTTCAGCCCTGATGAATGCGCAAGATCAATTAAACGACGATATTGGTAAGCAAAAAATTCATCAAACACTTTCGGGCTCATTAATAAATCCTGCTGTGTACCCCAGTCATCTGCCAAATGTATGCAGTGTACATTTTTCCCTATATAATCTTTTACTGTCTCTATTATCTTTTTAAAATATTCATAACCAAAATCACAAATATGATTTAGGATAGATTCAGCAACAGCTTTGTTTTCAAGGCAATCGATCATAAACTGGGACATCCCGCGTACCTCCCATGCAAACCACCCGGGTGCCAGGTAGCCTACCATAAAAGGATAATCCGGGTATCGCTCAATTACAGGCAATATGCTTTTATAATCATACCACTCAACTTTAGGCCAGAGGTGTTTTTCTATATCTCTTACAGTTTCAGCTTTCGCCAGCGCAAATTCCACAGTTTCAGTATATTTGCCATTTCCATAGTACGCATATCTTTGCCTGGAACCCCATATATTTTCAAAAGTACCGTCTTCATATTTTTTAAACTCAGGCCCTATATATAAGGGTTCCCAAGATTTGGCTTCAAAACCATCCCCCTGAAAACGATAATCAATATCAAAGTAATCATATAGTATTGTATCAAGGTTGCAATTTAAATATTTCTGCAATGAATCTGTAAATTCATCTGTAGCAGAATAAAAGGTCGGCAAACGGTCCACTTCCTTACGAGTTACAGTATTTTGCCATCTTTGATTATGTGTTAATTTTTCCATTTTTTATTACCTTTCAATCTTTAATTTTAAAAATCTCGATAAGTTTAATATTTTTAAGCCGTGTATCCTTCAGCTCTAAATGAATTTATCTCATCGATCATGGCAAGGACATTCTCAACAGGAAAACTTGGTTTAATATGATGGTCGGGTCCGCAAATATAACCTCCGCCCTTACCTAAGATTTTTATTCTTTCTTTTACTTCTCTCCTTACATCTTCCGAAGTGCCAAAAGGCAATGTTTTCTGTGTGTTTATTGCACCAAAAAAAGTGATTTGATTTCCATACTTTTTTTTAATGTATTCTGGGTGGTTACCCGGCAGGTGAGCCTGAACAGTCTCCCATATATCCATCCCTGCTTCAACAAGGTCGCCAAGGACTGGCTCTATGGCACCACATGAATGGAACCATGTAAATAAATTGAATTCCTTTGCAAGTGAAAATATTTTTTCATATGTGGGTTTAAGAAATAGCCGCCACATCTCTGGTGAAATAAGCATACTCCTTTGACTGGCAAAATCATCCCCCATGCTGAAAATATCAGCCTTTCCTTTTGCAGCCTCGAAATATTTTCTGTAGAACTTCAGATAAAAATCTTCAATATAACCAATCACCCTTTTATACCTTTCAGTATCCGTAGGATAAAAATTACGATACCACAAATCCAAACGTCGTTGAACGTTATTTATCCTATAATTCAACCTTATATGCCTCTC
>JACVJB010000290.1 GCA_015711775.1 Actinomycetota bacterium
CGCATTTGTTCTTACACCTATTTTGCGGAACTCATCAACCCATTCCATAAATATTCCAAAATTACCTGAAAGCTCAGGGTCTATTACCGGCATCTGGCCAAGGAAAAGCTCTCCTGTACCACCATCAAGAGTTATCCAGTCGCCTTTTTCAATTCTTGTATCCCCAACTGTAAAATAATTTTTCTTTTCAAAAACTTTTATCTCTTCTGCTCCTGCAACACAGCATTTGCCCATTCCTCTTGCAACCACTGCCGCATGCGATGTCATTCCGCCTCTTGCGGTCAAAATACCCTGTGCTGTGGCCATACCTTCAATATCCTCTGGCGATGTCTCTGTCCGCACAAGTATGACTTTATTTCCTTTTTTTGACTCTTCAACTGCATCAATTGCATGAAAAACTGCTTTTCCAACTGCAGCTCCGGGTGATGCCGGAAGGCCCTTTGCAATAACTTTTGCTTTAACTTTTTCCCTGGGGTCAAGCTGCTTATGAAGAAACTGGTCAAGCTGCGATGGTTCAACACGAAGTACTGCAGTTTTTTTATCGATAAGCCCTTCATTGAACATATCAACTGCAATCTGAACTGCTGCTGCTGCTGTTCTTTTACCTGTCCTTGTCTGAAGCATGAAAAGCTTTCCTTCCTGGAAGGTAAACTCAAGATCCTGCATATCCTTATAATGCTTTTCCAGCGTTTCAAATATATCTATAAGCTGATCATATATTTGCGGCATTTCAACTTTTAATTTCTCGATACTCTGGGGTGTCCTTATGCCTGCAACAACATCCTCACCCTGCGCATTTATAAGGTACTCTCCATATTTCATATTTTCGCCTGTTGAAGGATTTCGCGTGAATGCAACGCCGGTGCCTGAATGATCCCCCATATTCCCGAATACCATTGTCTGTATATTAACTGCTGTGCCAAGGCTGTGAGGTATATCATAAAGATTCCTATAGGCAATTGCCCTGTTATTGTTCCATGAATCAAATACTGCATTTATTGCCATTTTTAGCTGCTCCTTAGGATCCTGGGGAAAACTGGTGCCCTTATCTTCAAATACTATATTTTTGTAATCCTGGACCAGCTCTTTTAAATCACCGGCGGTTAAGTCTGTATCAACTTTTGCGCCTTTTTGCTCTTTTTTTGCCTGTATTGCATGTTCAAATCTTTCATGTTCAACCCCCATTACAACATCGCCAAACATCTGTATAAACCTTCTGTATGCATCCCATGCAAATCTTTCATTACCGGTTTTTTTTATTAGCGCCTGTACTGTGTCGTCATTTAAGCCAAGGTTAAGCACTGTATCCATCATACCCGGCATAGATACCGCCGAACCTGACCTTACAGATACAAGAAGCGGATTTTCGCTGTCATTAAATTTCATGCCCATCTGTTTTTCAAGCCTTTCAAGATTTATAAGCACCTGCTCCCAAAGACCCTCTGGCCATTTCTTGCCAAGCTCATAAAATAAATTACAGGTTTCTGTTGTAATTGTAAAACCTGGAGGTACTGGAAGACCAATATTTGTCATTTCTGAAAGATTTGCGCCTTTGCCACCCAGGAGCATTTTCATATCCTTTGTACCCTCGCCAAAAAAATACACGTATTGTTTTTCTGACATTTTATAATTTCCTTTCTGTTTAAATTACAATTTTAAATTTCTATAATTAAATCCAGTATAAGAGCCGCTCTTTACAAAAAACTCCCTTGTATAAACAGGGATTGTATTCATTGACTCATCATGTGCCGGATTTTTTTAAAAATTAAGTAATTATCCTATTTTTTAAAAAAAAATCAAAATTTTTCTGACTATTGCATTATTTTTGAAAAATCAGCATATAAGAAATACATATCAACGCAACGCTTAATAAGATTTATCCTGTTTTGCCGCAATTTTTCGTCCTTATCCATAACAAGAACTTTATCAAAAAACGCATTTATAAAAACTGAAAAACCTGATAGTACGTCAAGGATAGATCTAAATTTTTTCGATTCCTGCAGTTCTTTTATATATTTATATCTTTCAATAAATTCTCTATACAGAACTTTTTCTGATTCCTCCTTAAAAAGATTACTTTCAACACCGGTAAAACTTTTACCCTTTATAATATTTTTACATCTTATCATGGGCTCTACAAGCAAAGAAAGTTGTCCTCCTCCATCTAAATAAGCCGCAAGCTCTTTATATTTTAATTCAATATCTTCAGTGCATGTAAGCCCGGTAGCCATTATTGCGTCAAAAATATCTGTTCTTTTATTTTCTTTTTCAAGCTTAAATTTATACCTGGCGAATATAAAATCAGTTATTTCCTTAGCTATTTGCCCGGGATTTTTCACAGTAATGCTGAAGCTTTCGGCAAAAAGACTTATCGAATATTCAGATAATTTTAATATATCTACATTATAATTCTTTTTAAGCGCAGCCAGAATAATGCCTGAAGCTTTTCGCCTTAAAGCAAACGGATCCTCTGAGCCTGTAGGCACATTGCCTGTTAGGAAAATACCTGCAATGGTGTCTATTTTATCAGCAATTGAAAGTATGACTCCCGTGTCAGATTCAGGGAGAAAGTCATTTGAAAAACGAGGTAGGTAGTGT
>JACVJB010000291.1 GCA_015711775.1 Actinomycetota bacterium
TTATGAGACGCAGAATAAACTTGTGGAAAACGGTTTGCTCCTTTTTGATATTGGCTGCGTGTGGGGCCATTATTGCTCTGACATTACAAGGACGCTTTTTATTGAAACTGCTGCAGGCTCCGGTAAAAACAAGCCTGGTAAAAAAGAAATGGATAAGATAAAAGAGATATATGATATTGTGCTTGAAGCCCAGCTTCTTGCACTGAAGCATTGCAGTGCAGGAATTTCCTGCAGCCGGCTTGATAATATTGCAAGGAATTATATTGAAAAAAAAGGATACGGGCAGTATTTCGGGCATGGCCTTGGCCATGGCGTGGGTCTTGAAGTTCATGAAAGCCCGGCAGTATCAGGAAGCGATAATACAATTCTTGAGGAAAATATGGTAATAACCATAGAGCCTGGCATATATATTGAGGGTATTGGAGGAGTGAGGATTGAAGACATGGTTATTATAAAAAATAATGGCTGCATAAATCTTTATAATTGCGCAAAGACAGCCACATATATTGGAAAGGTTTAAAAAATATGATTACAACAAATGATCTTAAAAATGGTATGACGCTGTTTTATGACGAAAGTCTTTTTGAAGTGCTGTATTTTCAACATGTTAAACCCGGAAAAGGCGGAGCATTTGTCCGTACAAAACTGAAAAATCTAAACAGCGGCGCAATAATTGAAAAAACTTTCAGGGCCGGTGAAAAAGTGGAGCAAGCAATACTTGAAACAAGGAAAATGCAGTATCTTTATAAGGATGAACATTACAATTTTATGGACTCCGGAACTTATGAGCAGGTTGCTATAGACGAAGAGCAAATAAAAGATAAAAAGAAATTCCTGCTTGAAAACCTGGACGTGACAATAGTATTTTATAAAAATGAGCCCATATCCATTGAACTTCCTGCAGCTATTGAGGCAAAGGTAATAAAGACTGAGCCCGGGGCAAAAGGCGATACTGTAAGCAATACATTTAAGCCTGCAGAAATAGAAACAGGCGCTGTTATACAGGTTCCCCTTTTTATTAATGAAGGCGACGTGATTAAAATAGATACAAGAAGCGGTGAGTACATTACAAGGATAAGCAAATAAAAATATTTTACTTATATATGTATATATGTAAATATATCCTTGTATAATAATGTGCCGGATAATATAATTATGGCTAAGATTACAAGAAGAAAATCCAGGGAAAATGCAGTTATAATCCTTTACCAGTGTGATTTGCTGGATAAGGATGTGGAAGACATTATTGATATTGATATTCTTTTTGGCAGGGCGCATGATGATTTTACAAAAATACTTGTGAGAGGCGTATATTCAAATAAAGATAAAATAGATAAAAAAATTATGGATGTTGTGCAGAACTGGTCCTTTGACAGGATAGCTATTATTGACAGGAATATAATAAGAATAGCTGTTTTTGAAATGCTGTTTTTAAATGAAATACCTCTTAAAGTCTCTGTTGATGAAGCGATTGAAATATCAAAAATCCTTGGCCAGAAAAACGATACGCCAAAATTTGTAAACGGGGTACTTGGTAAAATACTTATGCAGATGCAGGAAAGCAGTTGATATATTTTTAATCATTAGCTTGCTTATATAAATAATAATGGCTGATACTGGAAAAAATAATAACTATATTAATAAGGAAAATATAACCGGGTCATACCCGGATCATCTTGCCGGCATTATTGACAGAAACCTTCTTTTTTATATCAATTCATATAAAAATCTGCCTGCCCTGCTGAAAAAATCAATAATGTACAGCATTAAAAACGGGGGGAAAAGATTCAGGCCGGTTTTATGCCTGCTTACAGTCTCAAGTCTTGGCGGAAATTATGAAGATGCATTGCCTGCCGCATGCGCAATAGAGCTTATACACACTTATTCGCTCATACATGATGACCTGCCTTCCATCGATAATGATGATTTCAGAAGAGGAAAGCTTACCTGCCACAAAGTATTCGGGGAAGACATTGCAATTTTAACCGGAGATGCCTTATTTGCTGAAGCTTTTAATATAATACTTAAGTATCAGGCAGGCTCACCGGATATCAAAATCAGGCTGCTTGAAGAAATAGCCCATGCTTCTGGCGCAGAAGGAATGGTTGCCGGCCAGGTTATTGATGTTTTTTATACAGCAAAAAAAATATCCAAAAAACTGCTTGAATTCATGCATGATAAAAAAACTGCAAAGCTTATAACTGCTTCGGTAAGAAGCGGCGCAATAATTGGCGGCGCTCCTGAAAATATTATGGCAAAACTGACATTATATGCAAACTGCATCGGCCTTGCTTTCCAGATTACCGACGATATACTTGATATAGAAACAACTATGGAGGTTTCAGGCAAAACTGCAGGCAAGGATGCCGCTCAGAATAAAAATACCTTTCCAAGCATGTACGGCATAAAAAAATCAAGGGAAATTGCCGGGCGGAAAGTAAAAGAAGCCATAGATGCAATAAGCGGAATTGATATAAAAAAAGACAGTCTCATAAACCTTGCTGAATTTATACTGAAAAGAAAGAAATGACAACTTTAAAAGAAGCATTAATTAAGCAGAGGCTTGTTTCCGGAGTCAAAGATGCAGAAGCCCTTAT
>JACVJB010000292.1 GCA_015711775.1 Actinomycetota bacterium
GTACGGAAAGTATAGAAAAATATAAGAGAGTGCCTGGAAGAGAGAAGTATATTTTAAGCAATATTTGAACGCTTTATATGTAACAATTTAACGAAATTATTTATTCATTTGCTCGTGTGTAAGCGAACAGCTTTCGTACCTAAAGTTACAAGTACTCCAAGGAAATTTAACATAAGTGCTTGATAAATGTGTGATTTGTCGGCAAGTGTAAGTTTAATATTTTTCTTGAATTTAGGATGTTAATACACCTTTCATTCAGATATTGGTTTTCTGAATTCAGGGACAGGTCAATATCAGTCTGGGGAGTCTTTAAACCAGGGCACGGTCTTTACAAGTCAAAATTTGGACTGTGTTAGATTCAGGAATAGGGTCACAGTTCTACAGCTGGTAATTTTTTTCTCAATTTTTTACGAGTTATTAGAAAAATACGTGAATTTTTTTTGTCTGTTTGAGAAAAAAAATCCATTAGATTTCATAAACAAACAGTTTTTGGCTTAGTGAGCATCCAAAAGTACATAGGAAACCGGTTCATGGACGCCAACAATCATATATAATACTATTATGTTCATTATATGTATTATATTGTTCATACATGATTGTTTACAATTTAAAAATACGTAATTTTCATTTCTGGTTTCAGACAAATTATTTAAAAATCAAATATAAAAATAAAAGTAAGGAGAAAGACATGAGTTATGACAAAAACTGGGCAAAAATTGACCCTGATAGCGTGCCGGATATAAAAGTTACTCCCCCAGGACCGAAATCAAAAGAAATTCACAACAGGGCTGAAAAATATATGAAAGGTTATTCCTCGCAGGTCAAACTTTTTCCTGTGTCGTTTGAAAGTGGGCATGGCGTTACACTTACAGACTCTGATGGAAACAAATATATTGATTTTTCATCAGGCATTTATGTAACAAATCTTGGGCACTGCCATCCCAAAGTGGTCCAGTACCTGCAAAAATATACGGCACAGCTTATGAATTGCCATGATTTCAGCACAGAAATTAAGGCCCTTTTCCTTGAAAAACTTGCTTCCATGACGCCTGGAAATCTTAACGGCATACAGATGTACTGTGCCGGCTGCGAGTCTGTTGAAGCGGCTATGAGGGCGGCAAGGGCCCATACCAGAAAATACGAATTCTTTTCATTTTACGGGGATTTTCATGGAAAAACCATGAGCGCTGTTTCTGTAACACAGGTGGCGGATATAACAACAGGCCCCCGCGCCGTCGGTATGCACCTTGCTCCCAGCGGGCACTGTTACCATTGCGCATTTGATAAAAAATATCCTGAATGCAAATTGTTCTGTGTTGATGCTCTTGAGAGGCAGATTCAAATGGAGGGAACAAATAATGTTGCTGCAATTTTAATGGAGCCTATACAGGGCTGGAACGGCTCAATAGTTTACCCCGATGATTATCTCCCTGCAATAAGGAATCTTTGCGACAGACTCGGTATCCTGCTTATAGTTGATGAGGTGCTTACCTGCTGCGCAAGAACAGGTAAAATGTGGTGTGTTGACAATTACAATGTAGTTCCGGATATAATAGTGCTTGGCAAAGGCCTGGCAAATGGATTTCCTGCAACCGCTTTTGCCATCAGGGAAGAAATGACAGAAGTGCTGGAAAAAATATCAGCCTCAACAAGCTATGGCGGAAATCCTATGGCGGCAGCAGCTGGCCTTGCATCGCTTGAAGTAATAGAAGAGGAAAATATAGTACAGAAATCTGCAGGCCTTGGCGAGTTTATAATGAAAAGACTTAAAAAAATGAAAGAAAGCCATAAAATTATTGGTGAAGTCAGGGGCAAAGGCTGCCTGCTCGGCATGGAACTTGTAAAAGATAAAGGCACCCGTGAACCTTTTGCAGAAGCAGGCAAAAGAGTGTATCAGGTGGCTTTTTCAAAGGGTCTTGCATGGATACCGGCAAATCATAACTTAAGAATGTCTCCTCCTCTCATAATGGAAGAGATAATTGCCGACAAAGCGCTTGATATAATAGACGAGTCCATAACAATTGTTGAAAAAGAATTCGGCTATATTTAAAATTTAATAAATATATTTGGAAATGGAGGAAAGACATATGAATACTCTTGGCGTCGGAATAGTGGGATATGGTTTTATAGGAAGAGTGCATACAATATCATACATAAATCTCCCTTTCTTTTATAAGCCAATGCCAGCTAAATTAAAAATGGTGGGCGTATGCTCAAACCCTGTCGATGATGCCAGAGAAGGCGTGCTGCAGGCGGGTTTTGAATTTGCTACAGACAATTATAAAGAACTTATTAAAAGACCTGATATTGATATAATTGAGGTATGCACCCCCAATTACCTTCACAAAGACATAATAATTGATGCTCTTGCCGCAGGAAAGCATGTAAATGTTGAAAAACCGCTTGCGATGAACCTTGCTGAGGCAAAAGAGATTTTAGACGCTGCACGACAATGTCCAGAGCAGATTTCACAAATGTGTTTTGAATACCGGTACACCCCGGCTACCTTAAGGGCAAAACAGCTTATAGAAGATGGTTTTCTTGGCAGAGTCGACAGTATAAGAACAGTTTACCT
>JACVJB010000293.1 GCA_015711775.1 Actinomycetota bacterium
ATTTACTGAATCTGCCACCTGGCTCTCAGTACCTGCAGCCATGAGTTCCTTTGGCACTCCTATGTTTAGCCCCTTTATATCATCAACCAAAAAATTTTTATATGAAACCTTCCGGGCATTAATTGATGTTGAATCACAACTGTCCCAGCCAGATATTGCCTCCAGAAGATTTGCTGCGTCAGTGACATCCCTTGTTATGGGCCCTATCTGGTCAAGCGACGATGCAAAAGCAACAAGCCCGTAACGCGAAACAAGCCCGTATGTGGGCTTTAGCCCCACAACGCCGCATAGTGATGCAGGCTGCCTTATGGAGCCACCGGTATCTGAGCCAAGGGCGCATATTGCCATGCCTGCAGCAACAGCAGCTGCGGGCCCCCCGCTTGAGCCGCCGGGCACTCTTGAAAGATCCCAGGGATTTTTTACAGGGCCGAAAGCGGAGTTTTCATTTGACGAACCCATTGCAAACTCATCCATATTTGCCTTACCTGCAAGCACATAACTGTGTTCTTTTAACTTTTTAACCACAGTTGCGTCATATACCGGGACATACTCTGCCAGTATTTTTGATGCGCATGTTGTTTTTATGCCGCCCGTGCACATATTATCTTTTACAGCAACTGGCACTGCTGTAAAATCATGCAATTTGCCGCCTGCAGACATGTAACTGTCAGCCTCTTCTGCCTGTTTTAGCAGCATGTTTTTATCAAAGCTTATGTATGCATTAATTTTTGGCTGCAATTTTTCGCAGGATTCTGCAATGCAGGCAGCAATACCGGCAGCAGAAACCTCTTTTTTATCAAGCATATTTTTTAATTTGTGTGCAGTAAGAAAATTAAGCTGCATTAATCTTTAAATCTTTCTTTTTAAATATTGTCTCTCAGTCAATTTTTGGCACTAGGAAACCATTCCCGGACTGCTGAGGGGCATTTTTTAATGCATCATCCTGTGAAAGTGATTTTTTCACTGTGTCCTGCCTCATTACATTATTTATATCCAGGGTATGGGATGTGGCCCCTACGCCTTCTGTAGCAGCCTTGTTTATCTTTGCCACATGCCCAAGAATGTCATCAAGCTGTGAAGTAATTTTGTCAAGCTCATCGCCGCTAAATTCAAGCTCAGCAAGCTTTGCAACATGGCTGGCTTCATCCCGCGATATAATCTTCATTACAGTTCATGTCCTTCAATAAACTTTTCAATTTAAAAACCAGTTTATTATTTTAACAAAATGCGCTAATAATAAAAACTCTTTGTTTTTAACAGTTGACAGAACCATAAAAATAATGTATATACATTGTATATATTTAATATTTGGCCAGGACAAATTACATTGATAACAAAAATTCAAAAATGGGGCAACAGTCTTGGAATAAGGTTGCCCAGTGTATTTACAAAAGAACTTGGGCTAAAGGAGAACTCTACTGTGGAAATAAAGCTAAGAGATAAAAAAATAGTTATAGAACCTGTTGATATGGTGCAGTATGACCTTGATGAACTTCTGTCAAAGGTAAGCGAAGAAAATATTCACGAAGAAATCATATTTAATGGCCCTGAAGGTAAAGAGACATGGTAGATAATTATGTTCCTGCAAGAGGAGACATTGTATGGATAAGCTTAAATCCACATAAGGGGCATAAACAGCCAGGAAGAAGGCTCGCAATGGTACTGTCGCCTTATTCATACAACAGGAAAACAGGCCTTGCAATTTTCTGCCCAGTAACTTCAGTTATAAAAGGATATCCCTTTGAAGTTGCAATTGGCCAAAATTATCCGGTAAATGGCGTTATACTTGCAGACCGGGTAAAAAGCCTTGACTTGAGAATAAGAATTGCTGAATATATATGCAGCCTGGATAACATAACTGTCAACATTGTGCTTGAAAAATTAAAACTGCTTACAAGCTGATTACCTGTAAAAACGCAATACATCTATACCCAATAGCGATATCTTGAATCTAAAATACACAATTAAGTTAAGATTTAATTATTTTTTACCTATGCAATAAGTGATAAAATAACAGTGGTTTTATAATTTTTAAAATTATTTGTATAATCAATTGCTAAGCTATTATACATAATGAAATTAAATGGGAGATAAGAAATGAAACAGATAAAAATAATTGTTGAAAAACATCCAGATGGATATATAGCATACCCCATTGGTTTAAAAGGTGTAATAATTGGAGAAGGCAATACCTACGAAGAAGTAATTGCAGATGTAAAATCCGCTATTCAGTTTCATATGGAAACTTTTGGAAAAGAAGATCTTGAAATGGAAGAAATTATAGAAACATTTGTGGCAGAAGTTGCCGTATAATGAAGTTTCCAAGAGATATACCAAAAAATAAATTCATAAAGGTTTTAGAGAATTTAGGATTTAAGGTTGTCAGGATAGGTAACCATATTTCAATGCTTAAGAACAATTTAGATGGCAGCAGAACACCATTAACAATGCCAAACCACAATAAGATAAAAGCATCCACATTAATAACTATTTGCAGGCAATCAAATATTCCCCGGGAAGAATTCCTTAATATTTATAAAAAATTATAGCTTAAGAAACTGAT
>JACVJB010000294.1 GCA_015711775.1 Actinomycetota bacterium
GAATAAACCTGCAGTATGGATAGTAGTTGGGGTAAATGGCGTTGGGAAAACTTCTACTATTGCAAAAATTGCAAATTATCTTAAAAATCGCGGCATATCTGTACTTCTTACAGCTGCTGATACATTCAGGGCGGCAGCATATGAACAGATTAATCATTTTGCAGAACTTTTAAACCTGCAGGTAGTTCATCATCAGAGAAATTCTGATCCCGGCGCTGTTGTATATGACAGCATTGAAAAAGCAATTGCAAAAAATATAGATATTATTTTAGTAGATACTGCAGGTAGAATGCATACATCATATAATCTTATGGAGGAGCTGAAAAAAATTAAAAAAGTTATAAATAAAAAAATAAACAGGGATCCTGATGAAGTACTTATCGTTATTGATTCAACTACCGGCCAGAATGCAAAAGCGCAGATAACTGTTTTTAATGAGGCTCTTTCACTCACCGGGATAATACTTACCAAAACAGACGGAACCTCCAAAGGCGGAATTTTACTGACTATTGAAAATGAAATGAAAATACCTGTAAAATTTATAACATATGGAGAAAAACTTGATAATATCTCTGATTTTGATCCGGCAAATTTTACTGAAATGCTTTTTACGTAAAATAAATTAAAAACTGGAGAATAAATGTTTGAATTTTTATCATCAAAGTTTGAGGACCTCTTCTATAAAATAAGAAATAGGGGCAGGCTGAGCCCTGGGGACCTTGACGAAGCTCTTCGTGAAATAAGGCTTGCGCTTCTTGAAGCAGATGTGAATTTTAAAGTGGTTAAAGAATTTATTGAGAAAGTCAGGACAAAGGCGCTTGGACAGAATATTCTTGAAAGCCTTTCGCCATCACAGCAGGTTATAAAAATAGTAAATGAAGAAATAATTGGCATTCTTGGAAGCGGGGTAACTGAAATTGTTTTTGCAGGAAGACCGCCCACAATATTTATGCTTGTAGGCCTGCAGGGTACAGGGAAAACTACTGCAACCGTTAAACTTGCAAATTTCATAAAAACCAGATACAACAGGAGAGCCTCTGTTATTGCTGCTGATATTTACCGTCCTGCGGCATCCATACAGTTAAATGACCTGGCAAAGCAGTTAAATATTGAAGTCTATTCAACTGTCGGGAAAAAACCTCTTGAAATAGTTCTTGACGGCGTTAATTATCTTAAAAAAATCGGAAATGACGTAATAATTATTGACACTGCCGGAAGGCTACAGATTGATGTTGAAATGATGCAGGAACTTAAGGATATTAAAAAACAAATAAAGCCGCATCAGGTGTATCTTGTGCTTGATGCGATGACGGGCCAGGAAGCTGTAAATATTGCTGAAAAATTTAACAGCGAGATAGAATTTGACGGAATAATTCTTACAAAAATTGACAGTGACACAAGAGGAGGAGCAGCTCTTTCAATAAACCATGTGACAAAAAAACCCATAAAATTTATTTCCACTGGTGAAAAGACCGATGAATTTGAAGTTTTTCATGCTGACAGGATCTCCTCAAGGATACTTGGAATGGGAGACGTACTTACATTTATTGAAAAAGCGGAAAAAGCAATAGATGAAAAAAAAGCAAAAGAGCTTGAAGGAAAAATTTTAAAAAATGAGCTCAATTTTACAGATTTTGTAGAACAATTAAAAAGCATAAAAAAAATCGGTTCAATGGATAAAATCCTTTCAATGCTTCCAAGAAAAAATAAGAATAAAATGCTTTCCGGCATAAATATAGATCAAAAGCAATTTGACAGGATAGAAGCAATCATAAATTCAATGACAATGGAAGAGAAGTTAAAACCGTTTATTATAAACGGCAGCCGCAAAAAACGAATTGCTGCTGGCAGCGGGACTTCAGTTAATGATGTGAACAGGCTCCTTAAGCAATTCTCAATGGCACAGCAGGCAGCCAGGCAATTTTCAAAATACGGTAAAGGTTTTAATCTGCCATTTTAAGTTTTATAAAAGTTTAAAAAATATTTTGCAAGTTTTGTATAAAAATATATAATTTACAGTATTAAAAAAACAAGATAAAAATAACTATGAATAAAATCAGGAGGATAACCGGTTGAGTGTAAAGATTAGGCTAACTAGAGTGGGTAAGAAAAAACAGCCGCATTACAGGATTGTAGTGGCTGACAGCAGATCTCCCAGAGACGGAAAATTTATTGAAAACATTGGAACTTATGATCCAAAAACAAATCCTTCAAGCATAAATCTTGATAAGGAAAAAGCCATAGAGTGGTTAAAAAAAGGTGCAGAGCCAAGTGATACTGTTGAAAAGATTTTTAATATTGTAAATTTAAAACAGTAGTCATACAAAAAAAATGGAGGTAAATTGTGAAAGAACTGCTAGATTATATGGTTAAAGAACTTGTAGACAATCCGGATGAAATTGAAATCACTGAGGAAGAAGAAGGTGACAAAACTGTAATTTTTAAACTCCATGTCTCAGAAAGCGATCTGGGTAAAGTTATTGGCAAAAAGGGAAGAACTGCCAATGCGTTAAGAGTAATTATGAGGGCAGCTTCAGCTAAAAGAGGAAAATCTTCAATA
>JACVJB010000295.1 GCA_015711775.1 Actinomycetota bacterium
GCACTGACAGCGCAATTCTTATGGTTGAGGCAAAATGCAGGGAAGCAGGCGAGGAACTTGTCCTTGAAGCAATAGAACATGCAGTTCCCGAGATAAAAAAATGCATTGATTTCCAGCGGGAGTATGCTGCCAGTATCGGCCAGGAAAAAAAGCAGGTAAAAACTTTTACTGTAAACGAAGAAGTTAAAAAAAGAGTTGCCGAACTTGCAGGGGAAAAGATTCTTGAAAAACTTGAAAATGTAGTTGCATATGCTGGCGATGATAATAAAAAGCATATGCTTGATGCAGGGAAAAAAGGATATCTTGCAAATGAGCTTGATATTATAAGTGACGAGATAAAAGAAAAATTAAAAGAAGAATTTCCCGATGAAGATATAAGCATAGGAGTTTCTTTAAAAGAGCTTGAGAGGGAGCTTGTCAGGAAAACTATTATTGAAAAAAATATAAGGCCGGACGGACGCACGCCCGAAGAAATCAGAAAAATAACTTGCGAGGTGGGTCTTTTCCCTGATACAACTCATGGTACAGGATTGTTTACCCGCGGGCACACACAAGCTCTTACAATTCTTGCGCTTGGTTCAATAAAAGAATCACAGAAAATTGACAGTCTTGAAGAAATTGAGTTTAAGAGGTACATGCATCACTATAATTTCCCGCCTTTTTCAACCGGCGAAACCGCTATGCTGAGGGGTCCTAAAAGAAGGGAAATAGGGCATGGCGCGCTTTCTGAAAAAGCTCTTGAATATATGATACCTGAAGAGGATAAGTTTCCATATTCTATAAGGCTGGTATCAGAAATACTGTCATCAAATGGCTCCACTTCAATGGCAAGCGTATGTGGGAGCACCCTTGCTCTTATGGATGGTGGAGTTCCAATACTTAATCCTGTTTCAGGAATAGCCATGGGCCTTGTAATGGCTCAGGACGGTAGGTTTGCAGTACTTTCAGATATACAGGGTATTGAAGATTTTTACGGGGATATGGATTTTAAAGTCGCCGGTACAAAAAATGGCATTACTGCGCTGCAGATGGATATAAAGATAAAAGGCATAAGCACTGAAATCATGGGTAAGGCACTTTTCCAGGCAAAGGAAGGAAGGCTGTTTATACTTGACAAAATGCTTGAAGCAATACCTGAACCAAGAAAATATCTTGCAAAAGTAGCTCCCAAAATATCAACCTTTAAAATTCCAAAAGATAAAATTGGTGAAATAATTGGTCCGGGCGGCAAAATAATAAAGGCTTTAAGGGAAGAATTCGGACTTGATGAAATAGATATAACTGACTCAAACGGAGAGGGGCTTGTTTCAATTACCTGCAGCGATGCAGAAAAAATAAGTCTTGCAAGAGCAAAGATTGAAGGGATGCTTAAAACAATAGATGACATAAACGTTGGCGATGAATTTAATGGAACTGTTGTGGGAATTACTTCCTACGGAGCTTTTATAAATATTATACCCGGAATGGACGGACTTCTGCACATTTCCAAAGTTGCAAATAAAAGAATAAATAAAGTGGAAGAATTCCTGAACCTGGGCGATAAAATTATGGTCAGAGTTGCTTCAATAGATAAAAGAGACAGGAAAATATCTCTTGAGCGCGCAGATATGTGATTAATTAATAACTGGGTAGAGAGGTTAATAATACAATAGCAATTTCAAATAATTATAAATTTGAAGGTTATAATATAACTGAGCTTGAAAACGGGCTCAGGATAATAAGTGAAAACATACCATATTTCCGCTCCATTTCTTTGGGATTCTGGATACCTGCAGGTTCAAGAAACGAAACTGAAACCAACAACGGGATTACTCATCTTATTGAACACCTCCTGTTTAAAGGCACCAAAAAAAGGACATACAGGGATATTGCAATTGCATTTGATTCCCTTGGCGCCGAGTTCAATGCATTTACAGACAAAGAAAACAGTTGTGTGTATGCTGACTTTATTGACACACATCTAAGCCAATGCCTTGAGCTTCTGCTTGATGTTGTAGTAAACCCGTCATTTCTGCCGGAAAATATAAAACTTGAGAAAAAAGTTATTCTGGAAGAAATTAAAATGGTAAGGGATAATCCTGCTGATGATATATTTAATTATTTTTATAAAATAATATTTAACGGGCATCCTTTAAGTTTTTCAATACTGGGTAACAATAATTCTTTAAAAATACATCCAAGTAAACAGAATGGGTTTTAACGTAGTCAATCTGAACTTTTTTACCAATAAGGGAATCTAGTTGGTTGCCATCAAAATCACCATACCATCCTTTGAAAACAAATCTTTTGCGGCTATTTTCCGGATAGAAGGCAAACACCTGACCAATTCTATCCATTCTTTCTGGTACAAATTCTTTGTGCCTCATACATGATGCGTAGCGTGATGATCCCCGAAGACAGGCGCTGAATTCGAAAAGTATAAATAAAATTGGGGCAAAAATCAGCACACGTGATACATATCGTTTTTTCATGGGGAAGAATTTGCAAAAAGAAAGCTAGCGAATTACTGGAATGATTCCAACAAACGGTTTGTTCCGCTAAAATATCTGCGATATTA
>JACVJB010000296.1 GCA_015711775.1 Actinomycetota bacterium
CATTTAAATCTTGACACGGCAAAAGGCACAGTTGTGACAATACCGAGGGACACCTGGGTAAACATTCCGGGACACGGCGAAGGCAAAATAAACGGAGCGCATGCGATAGGCGGAAATGAGCTTGCCGTAAAAGCTGTTGAGGAGCTTTCAGGCCTTGATATTGACAATTATATAATAACTGATTTTGACGGATTTATACCGCTTATTGATTATCTTGGAGGAGTGACTGTAGAAGTTGGCGAAGATCTGGCGGACGGGTTTTCAGGGTGTTATCTCTCAAAAGGCATTCATCATTTAAATGGCGAGCAGGCGCTTGCACTTTCAAGAAACAGGCACAGATCAGGCGACGGAACAACTCAATCAGGGGCGTTTGCAAGAGAGAGGGAGGCAGCAAAAATAATTGTTGGCTTACTAGAGCAGAAAAGTACATTTGAAAGAATTATTGCTCTGCCGGTTTTGGTAAACTTTCTTTTAAATTATACTTGGAGTGATATGCGTTTTGCAGATATCATAAAACTTCTGCCTGTTCTTGGCAGGATAAAGGCATCAGATATAGAAATAACTGGCATACCTTCATGGCCTGCAACAATAGGAAATGCAAGTGCAGTTGCATATGATGTTGAAGCCACTGCAGAGCTTTTCGAAGAGATAAATATGCAGTAAAATTATACTTGTATTTAAATGACAGATATATATGAAAACATTGACAATTCAAAAAATTCAATTATATTTATAAATCATGAATTTTAAGCGGAAGTGGCTCAGTGGTAGAGCATCACCTTGCCAAGGTGAGGGTCGCGGGTTCAAGTCCCGTCTTCCGCTCCATTTTTTTTAAACCTCCGGAAGGGCAACAATGAACGAAGATATTTTAAATCACAGCGCCAGCCATGTTATGGCTTCAGCAATCAGGCATTTGTGGCCTGATGCCAGGTTTGCGATAGGGCCTTCAATTAAAAACGGCTTTTATTATGACATTGATATTAAAAAAACAATTGTACCCGAGGACCTGAAGGCAATTGAAAAGGAAATGTTAAAAATTGTTAAACAAAACATCAAGTTTGAAAAAAGCCAGGTTTCAAAAGACGATGCCCGGAAAATGTTTAAGGACAATCCGTATAAACTTGAACTTATTGAAGAGATTAAAGATGATATGGCCGGTATATATAAGACAGGCGACTTTACAGATCTTTGCGCCGGGCCCCATATAGAATCCACCGGGCAGATAGGCGCATTTAAACTGCTTTCTGTAGCAGGCGCATACTGGAGGGGCAGCGAAAAAAATAAGATGCTTACCAGAATATACGGAACGGCATTTGCAACAAAGCAGGAGCTGAAAAGTTACTTGGATATGCTTGAACTTGCAAAAAGAAGCGACCACAGGGTAATAGGCAAAAATCTTGATCTTTTCACTTTTCATGACGAGGCGCCCGGTTTTCCTTTTTTCCATCCGAAGGGAATGATACTGCAAAATACAATACTTGATTACTGGCGCAGCGAACATGCTCTTGAGGGGTACCAGGAAATTAAAACGCCTGTTATCTTAAGCAATGAATTATGGAAAACATCAGGACACTGGGATAATTATAAAGATAATATGTACTTTGTGCAGATAGATGAATGCGAATACGCAATTAAACCAATGAATTGCCCCGGAGCAATTCTTGTATATAAATCCAGCCAGCATTCATACAGGGATTTTCCAATAAGATATGCAGAACTCGGGCTTGTTCACAGGCATGAAAAATCCGGAGTTCTTCACGGACTTTTCCGTGTGAGAAATTTCACGCAGGATGATGCTCATATATTCTGTCTTGTGTCCCAGTTAGAGGACGAGATAAAGGGCGTTATCAAAATGATTGACAGAATGTATAAAGTATTCGGTTTTGATGATTATCATGTTGAGCTTTCAACAAGGCCGGTAAAAAGAATAGGAAGCGATCTTGTGTGGGATAAAGCGGAAAATGCTTTAAAAAATGTTCTTTCCCAAAAGAATTTGCCTTTTAAAATAAATGAAGGAGATGGAGCATTTTATGGGCCCAAGATAGACTTTCATATAAAAGACTGTCTTGGCAGGACCTGGCAGTGCGCAACCATACAGCTTGATTTTTCAATGCCCGAAAAATTTGATCTTGAATATACGGGAGAGGATAACAGCAGGCACAGGCCCGTGATGCTTCACAGGGTGGTGCTTGGCAGCATAGAAAGATTTATTGCAATACTCATTGAGCATTACAGCGGCAACCTGCCGCTGTGGCTTGCCCCTGTACAGGCTGCAGTTCTTCCGATATCAGACAAATTCCATGCGTACAGCAATGAAATTTATGAAATATTGAAAAAAAGCGGTTTCAGGGCAGAGATTGATAATCGTGTTGAATCATTGAATAAAAAAACATCTTGAGTCACAACGGCAATATTCTTTCTCAAATCATCCAGCCTAAAGTGTTTTATAGATATTCCATCGACAAGAATATGCCCTTTTTCAGGATCCATAAATCTTTGCAACAAATTGACTACAGTTGATTTACCGCTTCCGCTCTCGCCCACA
>JACVJB010000297.1 GCA_015711775.1 Actinomycetota bacterium
ATGTAACTATTTAATTATATATTTATGATTAATTTATTATATAAATTACAATTTTATAAGGCATCCTCAACAATCGCGCTGTAACCCTGTTTTAAATTAATATATCAATTTAGTGCCTTTTACTTTTATATTTATTTAACGATTTTTTACTGTTTCAGATGAAAAAAGCGAAGGGTAAAATGTTGCATTTGAAATAAAAACTATGAATGACTATTTAAAAGAACTTAAAAAGTCACTGAACAGAGTTTCTGAATGCGTAATAATAACAGACAGAAACGATAATATAGTGTATATTAATAACCCGGCAAAACGCAATAAATGCGCAAGAAAAGACTTTACCGGAAACAGCATTTTTTTAAGCTGTACAAAATACGACTTCAATTTCATGAAATCCTATTATAATGATGCAAAGAATAACCTCAGGCAGGTTTCTGTTAAATCAATTACCGTAAAAAACAAAGCAGGAAGAGAAAAGATAAAATCATTAAATCTTGTGCCTCTCAAAAAAAGTAAAAAATTTGACGGCATGATATGCCTTATTGAAGATAATACTTACTCATACGAATGTGAGCAGCGAATCTCCCTTGCCCAGACCTACCTTGAAATAGCAGCCATGATAATTGTAGTGCTGGATAAAAAAGGCAAGGTGGTAATGATTAATAAAAGGGGCCGTGAGCTCTTAGGGTATAAAAAGAAAGAAATTATTGGCAAAAACTGGTTTGAACATTTTATTCCAAAAAAAATATCAAAGGAATTAAAGTCAAGCTTTAAAAAATTTATTTCCGGCCAGTACAGATTCCCCGAACAATTTGAAAACGAAGTCGTTACAAGTTCAGGGCAGGAAAAAATAATATCCTGGAAAAATACTGTTATAAAAGACGATGAAGGAAATATTACAAGTTCCCTCAGTTCAGGAGAGGATATTACTGAAAAAAAATTAATGGAAAAGAAAATAATTGAGGATGAAAAAAGATTGCAGATGCTTGCTGATAATGCTTCTGACGTTATTTTCAGGTATCGTCTGGCTCCTTTTAAAAAGTGGGAATACATTAGCCCCTCTTTTGAAAAAATGACCGGTTATTCCAGGATGGAAAGTTATGAAAATCCGGATCTTTTTTTTAAAATTACTCATACTGATGACCGTCAAATACTTCAGGATATTTTAAGTCTTAAAAGAAAAACAGGAAAACCTGTTGAAATCAGATGGGTCGGCAAAAACGGAAATATTATCTGGACTGAGCAGAATATCGTGCCTGTTTATGAACAGAAAAATATAATCACTTCAATTGACTGTATAGTAAGGGATATTACTGAGCGTAAAGAAGCTGAAGAAAGAATAAGGTATCTCTCATTTCATGATTGCCTGACAGATTTATACAACAGGGCATATTTTGAAGAAGAATTAAAAAGGCTCGATACAAGAAGGCAGCTTCCCCTGAGCTTTATTATGGGGGATGTCAACAGCCTTAAGCTTGTAAATGACACTTTCGGCCACCAGGAAGGGGACAATCTGTTAAAAAAGGTAGCAGAACTCATGAAAAGTTTCTGCCGCAGGGAGGATATAATTGCAAGGTGGGGAGGAGATGAGTTTGCCGTACTGCTTCCTCAGACCAAGCGTGATTATGCGGAGGAAATAATTTCAAGAATAAAGGAGGCCTGCAGAAAAACTTCAAAATATAAAATCCCTATAAGCATCTCTCTTGGCGAGGCCTCAAAGGAAAAGGTTGCGCAGACGATTGAGTCCATTATCAGTGAAGCTGAAGATAATATGTATAAAAGCAAGCTGCTTGAGAAAAAAAGCATTGCAGGTTCCGTTATTGCTTCACTTACATCAACTTTATTTGGAAAAAATATTGAAACTGAAAAGCATACTTTAAGAGTAAGGGAAACTGCACTATTTATTGGCAGGGCTTTAAAGCTTTCACAGGGGCAGCTTGATAACCTTTCACTGCTTGCTACACTTCATGATATTGGCAAAATTGCAATATCTGATGAACTTTTAACAAAAAAAGACAGCCTCACCAAAAGAGAATGGGACATTATAAAAAGGCACTCTGAAATAGGATTTAATATATGCGAATCCTCTCCGCAGCTTACCCACATTGCAGATACTGTTCTTGCGCATCATGAATGGTTTGACGGCAGCGGCTACCCGCAGGGGCTGAAAGGCGAAGAAATACCTGTTGAGTCAAGAATAATAGCAATAGCCGATGCTTTTGATGTCATGACTCATAAGCAGCCCTATAAGGACCTTATAAAAAAAGAGGATGCAGCAAAAGAGCTGCAAAGATTTTCAGGCACACAATTTGATCCAGAAATTATTGAAAAGTTTTTAAAAATAGTTTCCCTTAAGATAAAAGAGTTAAGCGCTGCAGGCGCAAGGCAATAACTCAATCGGCTACAAATATACCCCGAATACTATTCATTTTTATAACCATTCCTTTTAATTAACCGAGGGAACCGTCCCCTTGTAAATGGAATTTCAAAAAATGCATATAAATGTTAATATATATTCCAGGAAAATAAAGTTAAACCGGTATA
>JACVJB010000298.1 GCA_015711775.1 Actinomycetota bacterium
ACGGTCTTCATTTTACTCAGCCGTCAGTAAACCGTTTTATTGAAAATGTTAACTTTGACCTTAGTTTGTTGAAAAAGGAATATGAAAAAATAAATATATTCATGATTTCAGAGAAGGATAAAACTGTTAACGAGGAAACAGTAAACAGACTTGTAAGCAGAGTATTTGAAATGAAAATCTTTGACCTTGTTGATTTTATTGGCAAAAGAGACAAAAACAATGCTCTTGAAGCGCTTAAGTCTGTTTTGTATGAAAAAAAATCAGCAAAAGATTCCGGGCAGCAGTCACAGTCAGGTGTCAGCATACTGGGCCTTATAACACTTCTTCATCGGATGTTTAAGGCGTTTTTATATATAAAAACATACGGGCAGAAAGATATACTGCTGGCATATGTCAGAAGGCATTTAGGACACGTGCCATATATGGTTGAAAAAGTTTCAGATAATTATTTAAGGTTCAGCAGAAATTACAGCATTGAAGATATAATTAAAATTTTTGACATTTTAAACAGATATGATATTTTACTGCGAGTCAGCCAGCAGGAGATAAACAGAGGGCTGGTTTTAAAGTTTATAAGTGAAATAACTGATACAAAATTGCCCTTGCAATCTTAAGTGTTTAAAAATACAGCAAACCTTAATATCTGCCTGTTATTTGGAAGCCTGGAGTAAATTAAATAATTTTGCAGCTTTTGATTTTTTATTTGCAGCGAAATTCTTATGTACGGTTTTTGTCTTTGCAGCTTTATCTAAAGCTTTATAATACTCTTTAAGGTCTGCCTGCGCCATTTGCGTATCTTTGTCTTCAACAGAATCTTTTAAATTTTTATTTAATGTTTTTATTCTGCTTTTTACTGACCTGTTTTTTTCAGTTCTTTTAATGGACTGCCTGTCCCTTTTTTCCTGCGATTTAATATTTGGCATAAATCCCTTATCCTCCGGAACAA
Source organism: Actinomycetota bacterium (assembly GCA_015711775.1). Lineage (GTDB taxonomy): Bacteria > Actinomycetota > Humimicrobiia > Humimicrobiales > Humimicrobiaceae > VGAZ01. Next base: position 947 of record JACVJB010000298.1, read on the forward strand.
ATATTTAATATAATAATACGGCTGCTACCGCCGATGCCTGGCATGCGCTTAAAACCATTTCTGTGTTTTTGTACAGTTATAAAAAAGTATTGTACTTTCAAACGACAGACGAGGACACATTTTACCACCTTTTTTAAAAAATAAAAATATTTATTATAATTACCCCAATTAAAATATATAATTTGCTTTGTTTCAATTAATAATAATTCAACAGGCATTAAAAAATGAATGATGCACAACAGCAGGATGAACTGTTATCAAGAAAAAGAATATTAGGAGCCACTGCAGTGGTTGTGCTTGCAATACTGCTTTCCAAGGTTTCCGGGCTTGTAAGAGACCAGTTTATGGCAGGTTATTTCGGGATAAGCTATGAAACTGACGCATACACATGGGCTTTTTTTATTCCTAACCTTTTTAAAATCCTTTTTGCGGAAGCCCTCATAACTGCGGCATTTATACCGGTTTACACCTCATGCTTAAAGTCAAGGGAGAAAAAAGACCTTAATGAATTTGTAAGCTCTGTTGTTAATATAATGATACTATTTTTCATATTCATATCGCTCATGCTGCTGATTTTCAGCCCGCAAATAGCGGCTCTTCTCTCAAAAGTGGCAAATAACCAGCTTGACGGCGGACAGTTTGTTATAATGAGCAGGATAATGTCTTTTTCGGTGCTCATGCTTAGCATGTCGGGGCTAACAGCGGGAATACTTAATTCGCACAATATTTTTGCAATCCCTTCTTTTGCCCCATTTGTTTTAAATATTGTTACAGTGATATTTGTGATAACATTGAGTCGCAGCTTTGGCATTATAAGTATGGCAATAGGCACAATGGCAGGTTCAGCGCTTCAGCTTGCAATTCAGCTCCCCCAGTTAAAGACTGCGAGGCTTTCATACAGGTTTAAAATAAACTTTAAAAATAAATCAGTCCGTGAAATATTTGCCCTTATGGTGCCGATTATGCTGAGCCTTGGCGCAGTTCAGCTTAACAACAGTGTGGATAAGTTCTTTGCCTTAAATCTTGGAGCAGGAAACACTACTGCCCTTGATATATCATGGCGGGTCACCAACTTGCCGCTGGGGGTGTTTTCAGTGGCGGTCATTACCGTTTTATATCCGCTTATTTCAAGGCAGGCCGCAACAGGAGATATAAAAGGAATTAAAGAAAGTTTTTCGCTGGGTGTGAGGGAAATAGGTTATGTAATGGTACCGGCAATAACGGGACTTGTTATACTCAGTTACCCTATAATAAAGCTTCTTTTTGAACATAATAATTTCACTCCTGAAAATACTGCAACTGTATCAAATATACTTATATTCCACAGCCTGGGCCTTGTGTTTTTCGGGTTGCTTATGATCTTAAACAGGATTTATTATGCTTTCAGAAATGTCATAACGCCTCTAAAGGTTGCGCTTTTTTCCATAGCAGCAAATGCCCTGCTTGACTGGCTGCTAATAAGATATATGGATGTTTCAGGCGTTGCGCTTTCAACCACACTTATTGCAGTCTTTAATGTTATAACTCTTACAATAATTCTCCGTAAAAAAGTAGGTCTTCTTGGAGGAGAAAAAATTGCAGTCAGTTTTGCAAA
>JACVJB010000299.1 GCA_015711775.1 Actinomycetota bacterium
CGTTTTCAGTGTTTTGTCGATAGTCTTGCCATTTGCTCTTGAATGTTTCACCATCATAATCAGGATCAATACTCCAATACTCAATCAATGCTAATGGATCTTTTCCCATGACATCCTCTAGTTTCTCTTTATTTTTTTGGTCTAATGGTAATGCATCAGGAGAGAGTAATGTGTAATTATCTAATTCTACTTCTAATACATCATTTTCTTTCTCAGAAGATATTTTTATTTTTTTTCGCTTTAAGAATTTATCCCCCGGTTATTTCAAATAAAGTATTATTTCGCCAATAGCTCCAAATATGTACCAAATAGGAACTCTATCGCACTTAAAATCAACCACTTTAAAAAACAGGAACTCTATCCCAAAGAATTTGGTTAAATATTTTTTACTTGAAACTTAGATGAAAATAACACAAATCATATTGGCATGATAAAAGTATTTTAAAAACTGATTCAGGTAATAAGAATTTTTACTTAAATTTAAATAATCTTAACCCATTGATAACCACAAATATTGTCAGGCCAACATCTGCTACTATTGCCAGGGATAAGTTACTCAGTCCAATCAGAGCCAGGACCATGAAAATTAATTTAATAATTATTGCACCAAAAATATTAAACCTTATAACATTACTGCTTTTTTTACCAAGGCGTATTATAAATGGAATGTTTAATAAATTATCATTCATCAGCGCTATATCAGAATTTTCTATGGCAACATCAGAACCAACTGCGCCCATAGAGATACCTACAGATGCGGTAGCTAAGGCCGGGGCATCATTTACACCATCTCCAAGCATAGCAACATAATTATACTCTTTTTTAAGATCATCAATTTCTTTAACCTTGTCTTGTGGCAGCAGACCTGCTTTTACCTTTTCTATGCCCAGATTGTTTGCTATAAATTCTGCAGAAGCTTTATTATCCCCAGTTAAGATTACTGGTATAATTTCTAAATTTTTGATGGATTTAATTAATTGTTTTGATTCTTTTCTGATCTCATCTGTTATTGTGATAATACCTGTAACGGCATGGTTTTCACTCATTAAAATTGTAGTCTTTCCCTGTTTTTCAAACTCATTTACTTTATTTATAATTTCCTTGTTTATCTTAATTCCTGTTTGTTCTGTAATAAAATTTAAATTTCCAAGAAAATCTATGTGGTTGCATACTGTGCAGATTCCAGTAACACCCTCGCCTGTTACAGCCTTAAAATCAGAAAACTTATGTATATCTATTCCTTCCTGGGTAGCTTTATTTATAATGCTTTTTGCAATAGGATGCTCTGAAAAAGACTCAAGACCGGCTGCGCAGGCCAGTACATCTTTTCTGCTAAATCCATTAAAAGTTATAATATCGGATACAACTGGTTCTCCCTTTGTGAGAGTCTTGGTCTTATCAAGAGCGATGGCTTTGATCCTGCCCATCTCCTCAAGATATTTTCCACCTTTTACTAGAACTCCTTTCTTTGTTGCATTTCCAATTGCTGAAAATACTGTTACAGGTGTAGATATTACAAGAGCGCAGGGGCAGGATATTATAAGAAGTGTTAGCGACTGAGTAAACCAGTTGTTAAAAGATTGTTTAAAAATAAATACTGGTACAAGAACCAGTAGTATTGCAACACCAAAAACAATTGGAGTGTAGAATTTTGCAAATTTTTCTATGAATTTCTGTGAAGATGACTTTTTCTCTGCTGCTTTATAGGTAAGCTCAATAATCTTTGACAGTGTATTATCCTGTGCTTTTTTTGTTACCTTTATTTCAAGGTAGCCATTTCCATTTTGTGTGCCTGCATAAACAGGACTGCTTATAAATTTACTTTTTGGAACAGGCTCACCTGTTATAGTAGATTCATCAACAATAGAGTTTCCAAAAGATACAATTCCATCCATTGGAATGATATCACCTGGTTTTATAATTATAACTTCATCAATTTTAATATCTTCAATTGGGATATTTTTATTTCTGCCTTTGATTGTTGCAGTTTTTGGCGATTTTTCTACAAGTGATTTTAATGAATTCTGACTCCTTTTTATTCCAAATTCCTCCAGGTTCTCACTTATTGAAAATAAAATTACAATAATTACTGCTTCTTCAAATTGCCTTAAATAAAAAGCGCCAATTACTGCAATTGTCATAAGCAGGTTAATATTTGAAAACTTTAACCTTGCAAGACTTTTTAAACCGCTATAAAAAATCTTCCAGCCGATGGCTCCTGCTATAATTAAAAATAGCGGCAGCTCTATCCATATAGATAAATGTTTATCAAAATAGGATAGAACCAGAAAAGGAAGAACAATGATTAAAGATATAAGTAACCAGATAAATTTTTTATTTTTAGATAATTCTTTCATAGTTGTATAAATTATAGTTCATAAATTCTAAATTTATATTTTTTCTATTTTTTTATATTTATAAGATTAATGCAAGCAAAAGTGGACCGGTAAAGGCCACATATGTCCCATATATTTATTCAGAAGAGGAGCTTTACTGTCCTTTTGAAGCCATAGACTATTATATAGATAAACAGT
>JACVJB010000300.1 GCA_015711775.1 Actinomycetota bacterium
ATCAAGTATTGCAACAAGGGAAACTTCCGGAAGATCCAGCCCTTCCCTTAAAAGATTGATACCAACAAGAACGTCAAACTCTCCTGTCCGCAATGCCCTGAGTATCTCTATTCTTTCAAGAGTATCTATTGTTGAATGCAGATACCTTACCTTTATATTCCTGCCTGCAAGATAATCTGCAAGGTCCTCAGCCATTTTTTTTGTGAGGGTTGTAACAAGAACTCTTTCTTTTCTTTCTACCCTTTTTGCAACTTCACCCATTAAATCTTCTATCTGCCCCTTTGTCGGCCTGACAGATATTTCCGGATCCACAAGTCCGGTGGGCCTTATTATCTGTTCAACAATAACTGCGCTGACCTGCCTTTCAAAGGGCCCAGGCGTGGCTGAAGTAAAAACCGCTCTTTTTATGCTTTGCAGAAACTCTTCAAACTTTAGCGGCCTATTGTCAAGAGCTGAAGGAAGCCTGAACCCATAATCGACAAGCGTCTGTTTCCTTGACCTGTCCCCTTCATACATTCCCCTTATCTGGGGCACTGCAATATGAGATTCGTCAATTATTATAATAAAATCTTCAGGAAAGAAATCCAGAAGAGTGTTGGGTTTTTCCCCGGGCTGCTTCTGGAGAATATGTCGCGAATAATTTTCTATTCCCCCGCAAAATCCCAGCTCCGAAATCATTTCCATATCATATCTTGTCCTTGATTCAAGCCTTTGCGCCTCAAGCAGTTTTTTATTTTCCTTAAAATATTTAATCCGCAACTCAAGCTCTTCTTCTATGCTTGCCAGGGCTTTATCCACCCATTCTGAAGTTGCAAGAAAGTGGGTTGCGGGAGATATTATAACAGAATCAAGCTCGGCAAGTATTTCGCCAGATACTGGATTAAACTCCATTATTCTTTCAATTTCATCACCAAAAAGCTGTATTTTTAATGCTTTATCCTGGTATGCCGGATAAATTTCAAGATTATCGCCCCTCACCCTGAAGTTGCCGCCAGTAAAATCATAATCATTTCTTTCATATTTGATATTTACAAGATTCTTTAACAGCCTTTCCCTTTTATATTCCTCGCCTTTTTTTATAAAAATCCTCTGTTTCTCATATTCAACCGGGGAACCAAGGTTATATATGCATGACACGCTGGCAACCACTATTACATCTTTTCTCATATAAAGGGAATTTGTTGTTGAGAGCCTCAGTTTTTCAATTTCTTCATTAATTGAAGTATCTTTTTCAATATACATGTCCCTGCTGGGAATATATGCTTCCGGCTGGTAATAGTCATAGTAGCTTACAAAGTATTCAACTGCATTTTCAGGGAAAAATTCCCTGAATTCATTGCAGAGCTGCGCCGCAAGGGTTTTATTCGGCGCAAGCACAAGCGTGGGCAACTGTATATTGCTTATGACATTTGCCATTGTGTATGTTTTTCCAGAGCCTGTTACTCCAAGAAGAGTCTGGAATTTGTTGCCGTCCCTGATGCCTGCAGTAAGCTGCCTGATAGCTTTTACCTGATCTCCCTGCGGACGGTAATTTGAAATTATCCTGAATTTATTATAATCGTCAGCCATAATTATCATAACAGCAGACTTCAGGGCATTATTAAATAAACAAATGATAAAAAGCGGCTTTATTTTTATTTGTACCCTCTTATTTTATCTGCTGCCTCTCTTATCTTAATGTAAAAACTTCTCCTGTTGCCGGTATTTTCAATTATATGGTCCACGGATTCTTCATTAATATTTAAATGCTGCCCTTTAATTCTTGACTCTATCTCACTGTCGCTTAAGCTGCATTTTGATTCAAGCAGTTTTTTTCTTAATTGCCGGCTGGCTTTTACAAGTATTGTAATATCGCAGAATCTGTCAAGGCGGGCGTCAAATAATATTGCGGCATCAATTATTATATATTCTTTTGGTTTGCAGACTTTAATAAAGTCTGAGATTCTGCCGGATATTCTTGGAAACATTATGCTGTTTAATTTCTCAAGTTCTTTTTTTGACGAGAATACTATATTGCCAAGAATTTTATAATCTATTGCGCCATCAGGAAAAAAAACACATTGCCCGAAAATTCTTTTGATATCCTGCACTGCTGATAAGTCTGTACGGTATATATCCTTAGCAATGCTGTCAGCATCAATAACAACTGCATCTTCAAGGACTTTACACAGATAGTTTGCTGCTGTGGTCTTGCCTGAAGCTATCTTGCCTGTAATTCCTATTATTATTTAAACCGCCTCCTGCTTGTTTGAATTCTTAAGCCAGTATTAAATTTTAGCAGGATTTTTTTTATTTAGATAATAAAATAAACGGGAGATTTTAAGCCCCTCTTGTATAAAAAAGGTTTACCTCCCGTTTACAGGCATATTATTTATTGCCAGGATTTATTTACTTTCAGTATACGCTAATCCAGGTTTGCTTCATGTTTCATTTCATCAAGCAGCTGTTTTATTGTTTTCTTTTTTTCCTCAACGCTGATATCTTCAATTTCTTCTTTATCTTCTCTTCC
>JACVJB010000301.1 GCA_015711775.1 Actinomycetota bacterium
AATATGATAAGGCTGTAATTGTTGCGGGAGATGGTGATTATTATTTCTTAGCAAAATACCTTTTAAGAAATGATAAGCTACATAAACTACTATTTCCATGTAAAAGTGATACTTCAAATTTATTTAAAAGTGGAATTTTCAAAAATAAAATTATCTATTTAAGCAGAGTGAGGGATAGTTGTATAAAAAACAATAGACAGGCTTTATAATAAAACCTGTCTTTAAAATTATATTATCATACTAACAATCCCTAATCGAATTGTCAAATTTTTCCCTCAAATATTTCTTCTCTAATATTATAAATTGTGCAACTTATCATATTTCTTCAGTGAAGTTTCAATACAAGTAATCTCATTATTTTCTTCCTGGAAATACATATATTGCAAGCAAAATCTGTAATTTTTTCTAAACCTCCCAGTACTCTCCATCATCATGTAATTCAACATTATTATAAAGCTCCCTATATTTTTCCGGTACAAAGGTATGAATCGGGACAATTTTTGCAGGATTTAAAGCTTTGGCTAATTGCTTTAAAACATCCACACCTGCATGTCCGGAGGTATGTACACTAATTTTAGGAATACTGCACTTCTTTATCCACTCCCTCAAAAAAGAATAACTGTCCTGTTTCCAGTAACCTTCCCATTGAGAATATACATATACAGCATCTTTTGTAAGCCCGGCTCTTTCTATATCATGGATATGCACAGGACGAAAAAGCAGCACATAATTTGAAGGCATTTCCTGTATTTTTTCAATAAATATCCGGTTTCTGGAATGTTTATTTAAAAGATCAAACCACTCATTATTCTTTATCTTTATCCTCTGCTTTTGCGGAACATAAAGGAAAACCTCGGGCCAGTATGACTGTGGTATATGCTTATTTCCAGTTGCTTCAAGAATTACTGCTGCATACAGGTCAATCAGTAATTTTTTCCCGGTTCTTTTACAGGCCCTAAATATTGAAACAATCCTGTCAATATTTTGTGCAGATGTATGAACCAGGGTAATGCCTTTTGCAGCTTTGAATATGTCTACAAGTTTTTCCTCTATATCAGCCTCAGACGGAAAGGCCCTGTTACCTTCAGTCCTGCTAAGCATTGAGCCTTCAAGCAACAATACATCAATGTTTTCATACTATTCTTCTTGCATAAGTTCCGATTATTACAGGTATTTTGCTGCTTACATATGAGGCTAAACCAAAATGGTCAAGGTGGGGATGCGAGATAATCAAAGCTAAAAGCGAAGGGTCACTTCCATCAAGGCCCTTTACTTCAGGAAGATAGGATCTGTCATTACTTTCCGCATCAAGTGGAAGGCCAAGGTCAATAATTATTCTTTTATTATCCGGGGAGACAATTTCAACACAGCTTCCGCCAATTTCTTTTGCTCCCCTGTGAATGCATACCTTCATAATCAAACCTGATATATGTCCCACATCGCTTCATTGAATTTTTCTTCCATTTTATTCATTTTTTAAATACACATTTAAAACATAATTTAACCTAAAAATACTTTTATTTCGAAATACATAATTCGTGCTCGATTTTAAATAATTTAACTTCATTTATAGCTGAAATCAAAGACGAGCCTTCAAAAATTGAAAATATAAATTTTAAATCCTTATACCCGCCAATGATTTCTTTATTGGATTTATATAATTTAAGCCTGGTTTCTTTATCGATATCTTCGTACATCTCTAAAAAATTTAACTTTTTAACGTCTATTTTCGACAATTCCTGCGAAATATATTCATCTTTTAAGATAAAAAAACTGACCATCAGTAATATATCATCAAGCATATTTTCCAGCGTTGGTATCCAGGTCACTTTTTCAAAGGTATCCTTTGTGCCTTTTTCATGGATGTCCTCTCGTGTAAGGATCAGCGCAGGGCGTGAATTTTCGCTTAAGTATATTTTGTGAGTAGGATTTATCCCTCCATGGTAAGTATGAGGGCTTCCAATTAAAATCTGAGCTGTCATAGTTGCCATTTACTTCTCCTTTTAATATTTAGAATTGCTAAAATATAAAAAATATCTGGCTGAAAACAATATACTTTTCAAACCCTAAAATAAAAAATGATACTTTTTTAAAAATAATACTTTTTAAAATAAGGCACATACAGGGAAAGCCCGCCATCTTTTAAATATTTATTTATCCCACAAAAAATGAAAATAAATCTCCACATTTTTTACATGCCCCACAAGCTCAGGCAATACAATTTTCCTGCCGCTCAACTCCTCACAGGCCTCAACCAGCTTTTTAAAGGCCCCATTTTTGACTTTAATTTCAGCGCCTGAAATGTTTAATGCGCTGACCTGCGGTTTATTGGGTTCTTTTAAATGAAACTGTTTCGTTTTGTTGTCAAGCATTTTCCATCCAACAAGCCCTACTCCTTCAAGTGCATTTAAGTGGTGGTAAAGGTTATAGCGATTTTCGCCGGTTAAATCCTCCAATTCAACCGTGGAGTTGTCGCCCTGCTTTAGTTCTTCCATTATTACTGAGCG
>JACVJB010000302.1 GCA_015711775.1 Actinomycetota bacterium
TTATAATAAAAACATAATCACGATAAGGGGAAATGTTTTTAATCTGGGAAGTAATGAAATTGAAGATTTAAAATTGCTCTGCACATTTTATAATAAAAAGAACCAGGTTGTTTTTATCAGGGAATGCTTTCTTGAAAAAGACAGTTTAAAAGCTCTTGAAAGACAGGATTTTGAAATCAGGGTTTTAATTGATGATTATATTAAGGATTTTACAAGCTATAGAATTGAAGCCTTTTTCAGGGACTCTATAATTACCTGAAATTAAGAATTAAGGCTATTTAGGTTAGATTAATTAAATAATTCTGCAAAGCAATATTTGTATGAAATTAACCTGCTTTTAAGGTATTATGTAAAAATATTTTCAAGGATTATAGTTATGAATATAAAAAAACACAAAATATCCGAATATCCAAACAAACCGATGCCAGCCAGGCAAAGGTGTCTTAAATCTCTGGCTTGTACTGCTGTAATTGTATTGTGGATTTTAATGACAATGGCCCTTTTTTCTGCCTGCAGTTTTTTAAATAAAAAGGATGTTTTGCAGACGCTGCCTGAAAGTACAGACCGGCAGGTGGAAGAGGAGACTGGCGACAACAGTGCTGTTTCAGAAGTCGTTGAGATAGAAATATGGGATAAGCTGGAGCCTGGTGAACAGATAGAGCTTATGAACAGTATACAGAAATTTATGGATAATAATAAAAATATAAAAATAATTACCAGACATTTCAGGAGCGACGAAGAGCTCGCTGATCAGTTTAAAGCGGCAAGTCTTGCAGGCGCCGGAGCTGAAGTAATACTTGCAAATCTTGCCATATCAGCAGATCTGGCAAAATCTAAAGTGATTAGACAGGTCCCCCGGGATATGGAATATGCCGGTATTATAAGCGGGCTTGCAGAAATATCCAGATTTGAAAATAATAATTATATAATACCGTTCAGGGCGTTTGATTTTTTACTACTGTATTATAACAAGGATCTTGTAAGCGATGTACCGGCAAACTTTAATGATCTTATACAGTATTGCAGACAGGTTAATAAACCTTCAGAAAATATATGGGGGTTTCTTTTTAATCTTTATGAACCTGAATGGGTCTTACCGCTTGTCGGCGGATATCAGGACTGGATTTATGATTACTCAACCGGCTCCATATCCCTTGACAGCGAAGCAATGACAAGCATGCTGAAGATGCTTTTAAAAATATATAACGAAGAAAAAATCCTGCCCTACGGTTATGGTTATGAAGAAATCAATGAAGCTTTTATTAATGGCAATGCCCACATGATTGTAAATGGCAATTGGGCAACCCAGGAGTATTTAAACGCTGGTATTGATTTTGGGGTATCAAAAATTCCTGTAGTAATTGAAGGATTTAAAAATCCAACACCGATGGTTGATGGCATTGGTTTTATGTTTAACGCCAATTCATATGGCAGGGAATTTGAGGCAGCAAGTCAGCTTGTAAGCTATCTTATGTCTGAAGAGATGCAGCTTTCATGGACGTTAAAAACAAAAACGCTCCCGGTTTTTAGCTCGATAGAAAACCTGGCGCAGATAAAGGAAAATGAAATACTTTACGGCCAGGTACAGCAATTAAAAATATGCAGGGGCAGAATTAATGAAAACGTGTTAAGGGTTATAAGAGATGCAATAAAAATAAACCTTGAAAATGTAATGGCCGGCAATATTTCGCCTGAGGACGCCGCAGTCAAAATGCAGGAAGACGCGATTAAACTTTTAACCGGCAGCCAAACAAATAAAAGCTTAAACAGCCCTGATAAGCAGGCTGAAAATATTGAGAACTGACACTTTTAAACGGTAAAAAATACAGGCGCTAAATAATTTTGGAACAGTTCTTATTAAACAAAAAAGAAGACAAGAGGATTTTGTGCAGGAAAAGGAAAACATTTTAAAAACAGTGATAGTGCCTGAAATAAAAGAAAATCATGCCCAAAAAAAAGAGACAGGCAGCCTTCCCGGAGGCGCAGGTTATATTGCGCCAGATGACAGGGCACTGGTTGAAAGAGCAAAAAAGGGGGATAAAGCAGCTTTTGAGGAACTGGTAAGAAACTATTCAAAATATGTTTATACCAATGCCTTCTTCATGCTTCGGGACACGCATGATGCAGAAGATATAAGCCAGGAAGTGTTTGTAAAGGTTTATCTTTCAATAAAAAATTTCAGGGGCATATCCAGCTTTAAGACATGGCTGAGAAAACTTACAATAAATACATGTATTGATAAATTAAGGGTAAAATCAAAAATAAAGGATAAAAAACTTGAGCTCGAATCTTTTGAAGACAGTTATGAAGTAATATTTACTGATGTCAATCACAATATTGAAAAAAACTTTTTAACCCGAGAGACGTTAAAGGAAGTACTTGCAATAATAGTGCAAATGGACCAAAGCTACAGAATTCCTTTAATACTGAGGGATTTGCAGGACTATAGCTACAGGGAAATTGCGCATCTTATAAACAAACCAATCGGGACAGTAAAAACAAAT